>JAZQPN010000088.1:0-2171 GCA_045628585.1 Bacteroidales bacterium
GTCCGGAATCGCGCTTACGCGCGCTTGAGTCCGCTGACACTCGCACCGGCATCAATCGCCCGTCAGGGCGATTCGGCTTACACCCGCGTTTCCGTGCTTTCCGTGCCAAACCTACGCCGTACGGCATTGGTGCCGCATAAAACTTTCGTTGCACCCTTAGCGCAAACGCTCGCCGCCTGACCACACTTCGTGAAATGCGTACATCGCCAGCGCGTCGTGCCGCTCGCCGCCAATTCCCGGTTTTAATTAAAAGTGAGAATTGGGTCCGCATGGAACCCAGCTCTTCCTCCGCACCAATCCTGACAAATTCAAGGCCGGAAACGGTTATCGCCACATAAAACCACGATTTACCTCTATTTTCAACAATCGTTTTGGGGCCTAGCCCCACAGTCTATTGGACAAGGGAAGGCGGACCTTGTCATTAGTAGTCCACCATAACTCCACATTAGGGCCTGACCCTGCGAATGCCCACAACCACCAATAGTCTATTCCCTACCCTACCTTTGATTCGGCGTTAAAACCGAGCCGAACGAAACAGCGAACATCCCGCAGAGCATGGTCTCAATCCGCCATGGTTTTAACTGTTCCATCGAAAACAGCCTTGTATCCGCCGGCAGAAAAAAGACCTCGGCACCCAGGTTTAGATTCATTGCGCCTCCCCTAAAGTGCATAATGATAAACGATATAGATTACATTTGATAGTTCCGTCAAGCGAATGCTAGAAAGCGCGTTGGCATCCGAATCCGGAACAACTCTAAAAAACTTTTCAATGCGTTCCGCATCCTCAACTATCCCAAGTTTGGTCAAAGGGGATACGATTCCGCGCCTTTCATTTTTAAAATACGAGGGAAGCTCTTTATCGCCCCTAATTTCAAAACAATTCGGAATTTGTGCCACATCTGTCCCTACGCACTTAAAGACAACTTTATCTGTTGGATACAGCCCGCCCGGCAGAACCCCGACGCAATCCAGCTGTTCAACCTTGACGCAAAGCGTTTCAGCAAGCAAATTTCTAATTTCGGCAACATATGAGCGACGGGCCATCGCGTTAACAATCGCTATCACACATAGAGAAGAGCAACATATCGCAAGCAATGTGAAGACTAATCTTCTGGACAGCATTTGCATTCTCCTTTCCCGCTTAAACTCCACTCCGCCAATTTCTGCAGTTTCAAAAACTTAAATTTCCTATGGTTGAGGTCTGGACATATGCCTAAAGAGAACAATACATCATTGGTCACAACGGTCCTCATCGCCCAACTAACTTCTTTGCGACATTGATCGTCAGTCAATTTTCGCGCAACAATCTCCTCCCGCTCATCACATGCTAATTCCAGCCGATCCAACGAACCCAAAGTCAAGACATGGAACATCCGTTTTGCATCCTCCGAAAATTCAATGTCTCGAAGAGCGTACATCATATGCAACTGAAGCAATGCCGATTCGACACGTTGTGTTACCAGCAAATAATTTAGTCTTAAAATCCATATAGCAAAAAGCACCAACATTCCGGCTAAAGTCACGATGATACCACGTTCAAGTTTGCATTTCATGGTTGGTATTCTCATTACACTTTTATTTGCAGTTTTCACACCTGTCAGGAGGTAACACTAGCACATCAAAGTGATAAAGTGCCGCGCTGCGAGATCACCGCGCCGAAGGGAGCGTAGTCGTAGTGGGCGGCGAGATCACAATTCGCCGCGATGACTTCGCTTACGTTCTTGTTGCCGTCGTGGGCATAATACAGTACGGTGTGCGGAGTGTCGCACGCGGAGTTGTGCCAAGCGAGATGCACTGCCCGCGTCATTTTACTGCCGCGCCGTTCTTTCAACCGCTCTCGCATTGAATTGCTCACATCGAAAATTATAGCAAACCGCCGCCGATTGGGCAAATGACATTTGAGGAAATTCTTGAGATCGGGTGCACAGAGCTTTTTATGCAAGGAGTCACGCTTTAAAAGAAAAAATCGAGATGCACATATATCCATCCATGTGCGCCATTGTCTCCGATCCATATTTTCGACACGGAATACACCGAAACGCCTCCGAGTCCGGAATCGCGCTTACGCGCGCTTGACGGCGCTGAGACGACGCCGGATCGCAAGCCTACGGCTTGAACCGTCGCCGCCTCACCGCCATCACCCTTCCTCCTCCGCCAAGGCTACGGAGGAC
>JAZQPN010000089.1:0-4543 GCA_045628585.1 Bacteroidales bacterium
AAGGCAATAATATTCAATTTGACCTTTTTACAACCAAAACATGCAAAACCCGCAAAACCTTTCTCTAACCACTTTTGAATCTCGCAACCGCTCGATTCATACCAGCTTTTCGGCTTTTTTCAACTAACATCTTTCAATTGGGGTCTAGTATATTATTGCCTTCTTTCTTCCCCATTTCCTATGGAAGCAAGCCAACCGGCTTGCTTCTAACGGCAAGCGGTCGCATGCCGTTTCCAATTAAAAATGGCTTGGGGAAAGTTTTGTAAAATTCCGATTTAAGCTTCCCCTTCCATTTCGCTCTCATCGAAAGGAGCGTTCTCTATTTCCTTCAGCAAGGCCATGGCGCGGTCGTAGTCTTTCTCGAAGACGAACACTTTGCAGGTCTCCAGAGGGATGATGTCGGCCACCCACCCTGCAATGCGGCTCTCTCTTTCGAGGTCGCGGATGAGGTATTCGATGCTGTTGTCTTCCAATACTTTGGCTATGAACTCCGCTTCAACGGCATTGCCCATGAAAACTTCAGTGATTTTGTCGTCCATGCTGTTTATTTGTTTATTTGTTTAATTGTTGAACTGTTGCCGCCCGTTGAGCTTGTCGAAACGAAGGTTGTTTGTTGTTTGATTGTTTTCGCTCCCTGACACCCTTCTTCAAGGGTGTACGGTGTCGAAGGGGCGGTTAATTTGGTATCGTCATTTCGACAGGCTCAATGAGCGGTTAATTGGTAGCGTCATTCGGCAGGCTCAATGAGCGTTTTTCCTGTCGTTTTGGCGGGCTTCCTTTTCCCATTTGATGCACATGATGATGGAGTTGACGAAATACACCATATACATCAATGCCAAGGCGAAGGTGACTTCGCGTGAGGTCAGGAAGAGGTAGATGCTCGCAATGTTGATAACAATCCAGAGCCACCATTGTTCAGCGAACATTTTGACCATAAGAATCATTGAAAGCACTTGCGCTGAAGTGATGAAGGCATCGATGAACGGACGGTTCTCGTTAGGCAGTTGGCGGAAAATGAAACCCAAGACTATGGTGGCAACCGCCAAGATGGAGAAATAGATGATCCTTTCCTTTTTCGTCATGTGGCATTTGTTGACTTCGTGCGTCGACTTGTTCATGTTTTTCGACCACTTGAAGAACCCAACGAACTGCATCACGAAATTGTAGACGCTGACAGCCATGATGCCGTAGTTTTTCACCATGAAGTTGATGTAGATCATCAAAACGGCGCTAATCAGGCCGAAAAAGTAATTCGACAGTTTCCCTTTTCCGCCAAGCACCACATTGATGACGCCGATAATGGCTGCAATGATGGAGCAAACTACGCAAGTCTTGATGGCCTTGAGGCTCAGTGTGGCATCGGGGTGCGATGCGATGAATCCCGCTGTGTCGGTGGTCAGTAAGGTGACGGTCGTGATGACGGCGCATAATAACACCAGCCAGATAACGTCGAAAGGCTTCCATCCGGAAAGCTCTTCGTGAAGCAATGATTTAAGTTTTTGCATTTCTAATATTTTATTTCGGCAAAAATACTAAAAAATCGTACTTTTGCATCACCAAATCTATTTACAATGAAAAAGTCAATGTTTTTACTCATTCTTCCTTTGCTGATGGGAACTTATGCTACAGCCCAGACAAAGGATAACGTGGCACGCGAATGTGTGCTTTTTGAAATCTTCACAGGGGTTCGCTGCCCTTATTGTCCGGCTGCCGCCAACGGCATCGCCCAATTGCTTGAGGAAGGCAAGGCCATTGCGCCTGTGGCTTACCACACCAGCGCTTTTTCCAATCCTGAGTATTACACCAACGAGACGGAAGCCCGCGCAAGTTACTATGGCGTAACTGGTTATCCGACATTGAAGACCGATGGCCTCTTGAGCCATTCGGGTGGCGGCGGTGCTTCTGAAAGCAATTATTCCGCATATTTGAGCCGCTACAACCAGCGCATCAACCAGACAAGTCCGTTCACCATCGACTTGAGCATGGAACCTGCCGAAAACGGCCTTTGCCGCGTGAACTGCACGGTCAATCAGGTGGGCGAATGTGATGCTACGAATGTGCGTGTCTTCATCGCCCTCACGCAGTGCAACATCGATGTGATGTGGCAGGGAATGCAGGGCTTGCACCACGTTTGCCGCGACATGATTCCCACGCAGACGGGAACCGTTTTCACCAGCCCGAGCATGACCATCAGCGAAACTTTCGAGTTGAATTATCCAAAGGAAGACTGCTACCTGACGGCATGGGTGCAGAATTACAACGGCAACAAGGAAGTGTATCAGGCCGTGCGCATGTCGACCGCTATGGAACTCGATTACGACTTGGGACTGAAAGGCATTGATGTGGTTGCCACACAGAATTGTTCAGGTTTGCAGCATCCTGTATTTACCGTGAAAAATTTTGGCAGAGAGACAATTACCTCTTTCGAAATGTGCGCTACCGATGGCACTGAAGAGTTCCGTCAGACTTGGAACGGCTCTTTGCCACAGGGCGAAACCATTGAAGTCCAGATGGATGATTTTTATGCTGCAAACACTGAAAAGCTCGATTTCAGCGTGGCGATGCCTAATGGCCGCGACGACGAGTTCATGGCCGACAACTTTGGCCATGCTGCCCTGACTGCTGCGCCTGAAATGGACGGCTACATGAAAATTCAGCTGAAATCGGGCAGAACGCCTGAAAGCGAATCGATTGTCATCACCGACATGACGACGGGCGAAGTGTTCGAAACCTTCACCTTTGAACAATCCAGCCATGCCTATACCTTCGAAGTGATCCTGCCAAATGCCTCCTGCTACCGTATCGCTGCTCTCGATGCCGAAGGCAAGGGATGGGATGGCGGTTTCTTCCAAATCAAAGGCAGTGACAACCAGGTCCTGTTTAAAGGCGGCGGCGCTCAGGGTACTTTCACTACCGAACTTGCCGGTGAGGTCTATTGCAATGGCTTCTTGAATGTCGGAGAAATTGAAAGCCAAGGTCTTGACATCTATCCGAATCCTTCAAAGGGCATCTTCACCATCGATTTGGGCGAAGGCTCATGGAGCGTGAATGTGTTCGACATGACAGGCCGTTGCGTCATGCAGAGCCAGATTGAATCGCAAGGCGAAATCGACATGAGCGCTTTCGAAAAAGGCGTCTACTTCGTGAGAGCCTTGAACGGCGCCCGTGAATTTACCGAGAAAGTGGTGGTGCTGTAAGTAACACCTATCGAAACAAAAAAGTCTTTTGAATGGCGGCATCTGCCGCCATTTTTTTGTTTGCCCTGCGCGAACGTAATCTGACAAAGTTCGATGTCGTTGCTGTCCGCAGACAGCAATGGGAAAGGCAATAATATACAATTTGACCTATTTATAGCCAAAACACTCAAAACCTATTGTTGTTTCTGTTTGTGCCAACAGGTCAATAATTGCCGTTTTTAAACCGTTTCTTAATTCACTATTATGATTTTTTTTATATTTGCAGCAACATTTTAATGCACATGTAGCAAATTTGTCAACAAAAAATACAATTCACAAAATCTATCTGAAATGAAGAAGAACCTACTCTTTCTGACAGTAGCACTGTTTGCCATGATAGGTATGGCAAAGGCACAAAGACCTATCAGCAATTTCTCTGAAGGCTTTGAAGACGGCACCCTTGGCATCATGACCACCATTGATGCCGACGGCGACGGTTACAACTGGAAAAACTCCGCTACCTTGCAGGCACAAGGCGACGGCCATAACGGCAGCGCCCGTTATGCCTATTCCGAAAGCTGGGTTTCGGCATTAAAAACGAACCGCTGGGGAATCTATCCTGACAACTTCCTTGTATCACCATTGGTTGCCATCGACGAGACATCCGTGTTTACCTTCTATGTCTGCTCCGACTGGTATGCCTACGTTGGCGAACATTATGGCGTAGCCGTCTCAACTGCAAGCAACACCAATCCCGATGATTTCACCACCATCGCCGAATGGGACCTTAACGACAAAGGCACACGCGACGGCGACCAAGGTCCGTGGCACGAACACAACATCGACCTCAGCCAATATGCCGGACAGAACATTTACATCGCCATCCGCCACTTCTACTGCTCAAACATTTACCTCATCGACCTCGATGACGTATCACTCACATCTCAACTTGGAAGCTGCCAAGCCCCTACCGGCCTTACGGCTACCGCTACAGGAAGTTCGATTAACCTGTCTTGGACAGCATCACCATCCGCAGGAACTTACCGCGTTTTCAGAGGCGAAACCATGATTGCCAATAACATTTCCGCCACTAATTATACCGACAACGGACTGAATTACAGCACCCAATACTGCTACACGGTGAAAACCAACTGCGACAACGGCAACATCTCCGGCCCATCGAACCAGGCCTGCGCCACCACCGCAGATCCTTGCACAGCTCCTACCAACGTGCAGGCCATCGTCAACGGAGCCAATGTCATCATCACTTGGAACAGCGTCAGTTCGGCACTGTCATACACCCTTTTCAGAGACAACACGATGATTGCCGAAAACCTCACTGCCACCAATTACATTGATGAAAACGT
>JAZQPN010000090.1:0-4917 GCA_045628585.1 Bacteroidales bacterium
TTAATCCGCAAAAAACAATAACAAATGAAGACAACACTAAGAACCGACATTACAATAGCCGACATTTGCAAAGGCTTTGTATACAACGAATTGGAGGGCAAAGGACTGTTCGGGCTTTCAGGCTCGCTAACCATTCAGCCCGAATACCAGCGCAACTACATTTACGCCGACGGCAAGCGCGATGTGGCCGTAATAGAATCGATACTTGCCGGCTATCCGTTGGGGCTTATCTATTTCAACGAGCCAGCCGAAGGCAAATACGAAGTTCTTGACGGCCAGCAGCGCATAACTTCGTTTGGGCGCTACGTTACGGGCAAGTTCGCCATTAAGATTGACGGCATGGAGCAGTATTTCAGCGGTTTAGCAAAAGACCAACAGGAAAAGATACTGCAAACTCCGCTTACCATCTACATTTGCCAAGGCGAGGAAAAGGAGATAAAAGACTGGTTCAAGACCATCAACATTGCAGGCGTTCCGCTCAACCAGCAGGAATTGCGCAATGCCATATTCAGCGGCGAATTTGTCACGCTTGCCAAAGCCGAATTCAGCAACAGCCAAAACGCCAACGTGCAGAAATGGAGCGCTTACATTAAAGGCACGACCATCAGGCAAGAGATATTGGAGTGCGCTTTGGATTGGGTGTCGGCGGTACAAGGCAAAACCATCGACAACTATATGAGCGAGCACCGTCACGACACGAACATAAACGAACTAAAGGCGTACTTTACGAGCGTAATCGATTGGATCAGCAGCGTGTTTATCGATGTGAAAGACAAAATGCGTGGCTTGGGATGGGGGCGTGTGTACGAAACCTACCACACACAAGCCTATAATCCTGACGAAATCCAAAAACGGGTTGATGCCCTCTATTACGACGATTTTGTAAATAATCGCAGCGGTATATTTGAGTACATACTTGGCGGCGAACAAGATAAACGTCTGCTTGAAATCAGATTTTTTGAAGAACCGGTAAAGAAAGCCAAATATGCGCAGCAAAAGAAAGAAGCCGAGGAAAAAGGCATTTCAAACTGTCCGTTGTGTGCGTGTGGCAGCAACGCCAACCGGACAAAAATCTGGAAATACAGCGAGATGGATGCCGACCATGTAACAGCATGGAGTCGCGGCGGAGCAACCGACATAAGCAACTGCGAAATGCTTTGCAAAACACACAACCGTAGCAAGGGCAATAAATAATTAAGCAGGCAAGCAAAACAGTTTACATGTTGAACGCGATGCATCAAGGTCACGAGAACGCAAGTACTTGAGACATAATGAATCGCGCAGCCTCAAGTCCGTTTATATTAATTTCAATTAGGCCCCGATTTCATACAAATATTCAGGAGCAAACCCTATCTCATTATTCCAATCGACAGTCCAAGGGTCAAGGGTAAAATTCTTGAAATAATCTAAGTCTTGCAGTTTTCGGCAAATGCCTTCTTGTGCCAATGGCAGAAAATCACACAATTTTACGGCACCATCGTTAAATGTAAGCCGAAGGACATAGTCACTCACATATTCCGCTTTTACTACTTTTATGAATAATATGTTGTCTTTCATAAAATTATCATTTCAACGGTTCTATTTTCAATAAAGTTTCCTTTCTCTCTAATCTATTCCAATTTTCCATCAATTCATCATAATGAAGATCAAGCCATTCAAAAACCAAACGGGCAGCCCTTCTTGGAAGCTGGCCAGTGATGATACCGTCTTTAATGGTTATTTCACATTGGTATTCTTCATACCAAACATGAAAATGAGGCGGCTGATGCTCATTCATATACATATAGATTATGATTCCGTAAAATCTGCTTATTTCTGGCATATCAATTTTATTTTCTGCAAAAATAGATAATTTCATCAAATCAATGCCTAAATATAGCAAATTAGTGGAATTGCACCAATTTAACCATATTACTTATTTAAAAATGTAAAATCAGGACTTCCATTCCATAAATTTCAATAAAAAACGGAGTACAACTCCGTTTTTTTTATATTTTTGCCGCAAAATAAAAAGGCTATGGTAAAAAGAATATTGGACAGGACGTACTTTTCGGATGAAAACATGTTTCTGTTTGGCGCAAGGCAAACGGGAAAAACATCGCTGCTGTTAGAACTATTTCCTGAAGCGAAGTTCTACGATTTGTTGGAAAACAACACTTACGAGCGTTTGCAGCGCAACCCTTCGCTGCTGAGACAAGATTTGGAAATGTGTGAAGAAGGCACTTTAGTCATCATTGATGAAGTCCAGCTGATTCCTGCCTTATTGAATGAAATCCAATGGCTTATCGTCAGAAAGAACCTACATTTCATTATGAGCGGTTCAAGCGCACGCAAACTGCGCCGAAGCGGGGCCAATATGCTTGGCGGACGCGCTACGCTCAACTTCTTATACCCTTTCGTCAGTGCCGAACTGCCTGATTTCGACCTTAACAAAGCGGTGAACCAAGGCATGTTGCCACGGCATTATCTCGCCCGCAACGACAAATACTGGGCAATGATTCAAGCCTACGTTTCAGTGTATTTAAAAGAAGAAATCAAGGCAGAATCATTGGTCAGAAACTTATCGACTTTCAACCGATTTTTGGAAATAGCCGCCCTGACCGATGGCGAAATGGTGAATTACAACAACATAGCACAAGACTGCGGCATCGATGCAAAGACCGTAAAAGAGTATTTTGCCATTTTGGAAGAGACCTTAATCGGCTATATGGTGCCAGCTTACAGCAAGACTGTGAAAAGGAAACTGCGTCAGTCGCCGCGCTTCTATTATTTCGATGTTGCCATTCCGAACTACCTGCTATCGCGACGGGCCATGCAACCCGGTTCTGCCGATTTCGGGCACGCTTTCGAGCATCTTATCATTCAGGAAATCATCGCTTATTTGGGTTATCACAACATCGACAACGCCTTATCCTATTGGCACACTTACAGCGATTACGAAGTGGATGCAGTCTTAGGTGACGCACAAGTCGCCATCGAAATCAAGTCGAGTGAAGAAGTGCAGTCGAGGCATCTTCGCGGACTGAAAGCATTCAAGGAAGAACATCCCGAAGCACGGCTTATTGTCGTTTCATTAGATGCTAATCCAAGACTTTTCAACGGAGTTGAAATTTGGCCTGCAAAACAATTCCTTGAACAACTTTGGGCTGGAAAAATCTTCAGGAATGATGAGTAAAAAAAACGGACTTTCACTCCATAAATTTCAATAAAAAACGGAGTAAACTCCGTTTTTTTCATCATTTTGCCTTCAGGGAGAAACCTTCTTTTTTCATGGCATGACGGACAGTCAGGGAAGCCGAAGTGCAGCCAACGGCAAGAATTGTGGCAAATATAATGAAGACGTCCTTCATTTTCAGCAGAACCGGATAGGCATCCACAATATAGTTTCCGCCGCCTGAACCGAATTTTATGAAACCGAAATGTTGTTGCAAAAGGACGGCTAAAATGCCTATAACCAAGCCAATAATGCCGCCAACAACGGAAATCAGAAGACCTTCGTTCATGAAGACACGTTGAAGGAAATTCCTGTCCGCACCCATGGCTTTCAGAATTTCCGAGTCCTTCCGCTTGTCAATCATCAGCATGGAAAGCGAACCGACAACATTGAAAGTGGCAAGGATTAGAATAAAAGTGAGAATGGCATAAACCGCCCATTTTTCGGAACGCATGATGCGGTACAAAGTCTCTTGCTGCTCCTGCTGGTCCTTGATGACAAAGCCATCGCCAAGCATCGATTTCACTTCCTTTTTCACCTTACGCACATCGGCATTTTGTGACAAAAAGAGTTCCATTTCGGTCGCTTTATCCTCATATTCAAGCAATTCCGATAGCCATTGAAAAGGAACCAAAACGATTTTTTCATCCATTTCCTGCTCGGTGGCAAAAACACTTTGAACGCTCAAGACACCCGAATTGAAACTGTTTTCAAGGCTCATCGAAGATGCGTTGCCACGTTTGGGAACATAAACCCGCACCACCGAATAAGGGTCGTAGGCATTGATACCCAAATACCAAGCCACGCCAGCACCAGGTACCGCAAAATCATATTCTCCATCAGAAAGCAACAAGGCATCCTGATTGAAAACAACTTCTTTTATTCGTTCAATCTTCTCATAATCAGTACCAACGCCCTTCACTTGACCGATGTGCTGCTTATCGTTGGCACGGAAAAGAGCATCTTCAGTAAGGGTTGGCACGACATAATCGACACCTTGAATAGAAAACAGTTTCTCGCTCGGAAAACTTTGCAAATCAATCGTTTTTCCAGCGGAAGACGAAATCTGAATATCAGGTGTTAAGCGGTTGTTCAATGAAGATATGACATCTTCCAGACCATTGAAAACCGAAAGCACGACAATCAAGGCAAAAGACGCCACACTAATACCGACAATGGAAATCCAAGTGATGATATTAATAAGGTTGTGACTTTTTTTCGCCAGCAAATAACGGGTCGCTATGAAAAGCGGCGTCTTCATTTCTTCGGATGAAGCAGATTGTCAATGTTTTCGATATAATCCAAAGAATCGTCCAGATAGAAACGCAGTTCGGGAACCACGCGCATCTGATGGCGGATACGGTTGCCCAGCAAGCCTCGAATGGCTTTTGCATTCTGCCCGACTTCATCAACGACTTTCTGCTTGTCGTCAACGCCGAAAATGCTCAAATATACTTTGGCATACGACAAATCGGAAGTCACATTGACATTCGTCACCGTCATCATCAAAGAAGGAACGGCCGGACGCAACTCCTTTTGGAAAATCTCACTCAATTCCTTCAATATCAATTTGTTTACTTTTTCTAATCTTTTTCCGTCCATGGAGGTATAATTTAAAGATTTAATGATTTAAGATTCAAAGATTTAAACTATTGGTTATCGGTTTTCAGTTCTCAGTTTTCGGTTTACCGATTACTGAAAAC
>JAZQPN010000091.1:0-6345 GCA_045628585.1 Bacteroidales bacterium
GCCGTGCCATGTGAGGGCTGTGATGTAGGAGTTTCGGGCGGTGGATGCGGTGACTTCTTGGATGCCTAACTCCTTGCATACGGTTTGCATACCACGGCGGATGCTGCGGTTGAAATCGTGGACGCGGCTTTCCTGCTGTACTTCGGTTTCAGCGTTGAGCATGATTTGAGGAAAGACGAGCTGGCCTTGCTTAGGCTCGGAAGCGTACTTGTCGAGGTAAGTTTTCAAGGCTTCAGTGATTGGGATGTGGACGGTGACTTTGACCTTATCGGCGATTTTTCCACGGACGAAGGAAAGCTCGTTGTGGAAGAAATAGTCGTCGTTCCAAACCATCTTGGCGAGGTCTTTCAAATTGCTGCCGTTGCAAAGATAGATGATAATCCACCAATCGGCATATTTCTTGGCAGAACCTTGATAGTCACGAATCTTGATGATGTCGGGGACCGAGATGAAATCCTCTTTGCGCCTGGTGCCTGCCTTGATGGTGAACTTGGGCCTTTCGGGAATGACATTGGAATCTTTGAGACTGTTGAGCACGGCACGCATGGCACGGAGATAGATGCTGATGGTGGAATCGGATAAGCCGTCTTCAGCCATTTGGGCAGTCCAATCAGCGATGACTTTCTCATCGATATAGGTTGGCGCGATTTTGAGTTTTGCACCTTTAGCGACGATGACTTTTTGACCTGGGTTTTGAGGGTCGGGAACGCGTTTGAAAGTGCAACCTAAAAAACGATAAAAGTTTCTCGCGGATTGGCGGTATTGCTCTCTTGTTTTCTCGGTGAACTTTTCTTCGCCAAAGCGGTACCAATACTCATAAAGGGTTTCTTTGGATTTGGTTATGGGGTTGGCGATGGCTTTTTTGAGGTTGTCGAAGGAAAAGCCGTTTTTTGAGTTGAGTTCAGCGACAGCATCAAAGACTTTTTTGAAGACAGCATGAACTTGCTGCTTGGCCTTATAAAGGTCGCCGGAATAGGTCTTCAAATTCAATGTTTTGACATAATCTTCAAAAGAAAGACTGACACCAGTACGATATATCCATCTTTCTCTTTTGTAGGTGACACGGATGACAACGGGAAAACTGCCATCTTTTTTCGGGAACCTTCTTTCAAGGACTGCGGCTACATACACCAATTCAGAGATGTCTGAAAACATAGCCTCTTTTTCATCATTCTTTTTACACATGACTTTTGTTAAACTTTAGATTATCAATTATTTGCGTTGTTGTTTTTTGCGTGTGTGTATGTGAAAAATATACACACATTTAACACACACGATTAGAAAACACTGCAAAGATAGATATAAATATCCATATACGCAAGTATTTGATATATAAATAATTAAAGATAAACAAAAGAGTGTAAAACATTGATTTTCATATAGTTTCCTGCTTTGGGAGCAGGGGGTCGAAGGTTCGAATCCTTTTGCCCCGACAATGAAAATCAAGGAGTTAGAAACGCATCTAACTCCTTTTTCATTTCTTGGTGGACACAAAGTGGACACAAATTTCCAAAGAGATTTCTAACCTATACCTATATTTTTTGCTGATACCCTGTCTAAGTGGACACACGGAAAATATAGATTCAGAAAAATTGCCGCCTCCGAAGAAACGGCAAAACGCAAAAAATAGTTTCCCCTTTTTTAAGGGCATTGCAAAAGTACTATTTTTTTCCATACCCCAATTCGATTTTATAAAGCGATGGCGTTCCTCACGCTTCTTGCCCTTCTCCTACTCTATTGCCGGCAACAAAATGGTTTTAGACCGCTAAATGACATCCAGAAGGATGCACATTGTTATTTTTCCAACAAAAAAAAACCATCCTAATCAAAACAGATTCTAATCATGATGTGTTTTTCATTTGCAGAATTGTTTCTTTTTTGCAAATTTGCACTGATTTTCGGTGAGTTCCGTTTCCAGTAAATTTGCTCACCTTAATTCACTCATATACATTAAAATATAATAAAACTATGTGTAAGACAACAAACAACATCGTACCACTCTGGCTAAAGATAAAGCCGGAATACATCGACGAGAACTTTGAAGGCGTTCTCGAATATTTGCAAAACGGAAACAAGGCGGATTCATTCTACCAGGCCACGCTGGATTTATTGAAAGAGCGCGTGGACGAATACATGGAATCATTGGAAAACCGTCCGGCATATTATAGTGAATCAAGCAGTTGCGACAAAGACAAACTCGTATTGGAAACGCGATTGCTCGTTACATATTTATTGGTAGAAAAAGAACATAGCACCATCAGCAGGAAAAGGATATTCATACCCCTGCTCAATTCGCTAAGCATATTGGCCGGTTCTGAATTAAACGAAGATATTTTGAACTTGATGATCGATAATGTGATAAACGATGCCGAACCCGTACTGGTGCTCAATTGGGACGACATCACCAGTTTCAATCCGTCTCTTTTGGCACATAAAATCATCAATAGCAATGTTTTTCCGAAACCGCAGTCTTCCGAAACATGTTTCGAGGCCCAAGGATGCGCTGTTGTCCACGATAGTTCTGTCGGATTATTGGCGTTGAATAATGACAACTTTAAAATAAAAAAAAGCCAGCTTGTCGCTTCGATGGACATATTGGATGGCAAGATGAACATACTGACTTCAAAACGCGAAAAACTGAAGGTGTCGGAAGAAGACAACATTCAGGCCATGGAAAGATTCACCAAGGATTTCATTCTGGAACTGGAAAAAGTCAAGCCTTCGAGGCCAGTGGGCACAAAGGACATCTATTGCGATGGCGACACGCTGCTTGTTGAAGTCACTTCTTGCAACCGGGATATCATTACCGTCAGAAGCATCGCCCCTGAATACGAGACCATAGAAGGCGCGCTTGACCTTAACGAAGTCATATATCCGCTGTATCATCCCGAAGATTTTTCACTTTACTTGCACGTTGGACAAATCATCGATGTGACAGTTAAGGACATTGGCCAGCACACCTTTTCCATAAGGGACGGACTGGTGGCTCACATCATCGAAGACATCGTCGTGGGCGAAAGCCACTTGTCAAAAGACATTCTTGGCAAAGTAACGAGAATCGGGAACGACAAACGTGGTTTCAAGCTGTTGGACTGGATGACAGAGGAAGGCTACCCCGTTCACACGCCTTATGACAGCCGTTTTGGGCTTGGCGATTTCGGCTACATCAGAATCACCGTGATAAGCAACGGGAAATACTACGGTTACCTGCAAGGCGAAGCCGTGGAGCCGACCGACGACTATTTCGACATTCAGGATGCGAAACGCAAAGTGATTGAAAGTTTCGATTTCGAGAACGATGACAGGAATGTCGTCAGGAAACCGATCCTGAACACTGCTATCATTAAGGAGCTTTTGAGCATCATGATCCGCTATCAGAGAAGCATCATCCAGCCTGCCGAAAGATTCCGCGTGTTGTGTTATTGCAAAATCATGGCTGCGCTTATCCGGTCGAAAGAACACCTTGAATATGTCTCATTCATCATGTCGTACTTCAAGCAGCTCCTGTGTTTTGCCAAGAGCGATGGCGGCAAGATCGAGGAACTGGAAGTGGTGCCTGAACTTGAGGGAATTGATGTGGTCAGGCAGCGTTGCAACATCGTCAAGACGCTCAAGGCTTACGGCGATGATTCCAGCAACCAAGTGTTAGAGAACATCATCAGGGAAGGCGGCGACGACATTCAGGTCAAACTTGCCCGGCTCGTCCTTTCGTGCAACAACATCAGCAGTGTTGTTCCCGCTTCAACGCAAAACATCATCAAGAGAGAAATCACAAGAAGCCTTTCGTTAGACACTGAAGACGAGACCTATCTTGAAGAGGAAAACGGCATTTATCTCGGCATTGAGGATTTGCATCAGGAATTCAAGACTTCATTCGTCTTTCCGCCTGATAACGGCATGCTGCCAAACCATTACATTCAGGAGAAAAACATCTTCAGGTCGCTGTGCGGTTTCCTCAATACCGAAGAAGGCGGCACTTTGTATTTGGGTGTCACCGATTTGGGTTATGTCTGCGGATTTGAAGGCGACATGGCGCACCTGAAACTCCAACAGCTCGATTCTTACATCAGGTTCATTCAGGACGAAGCCGGAAGGTTTTTTGAAAACGACGTTTTGCATCAGTTTGAAATAAAACCGATGTACGACGACAAGGTTTTGGCCATTAAGGTCAAGCCATACGAGGACGGCGTGGTGGAGTTTGACGGCAAAGCGTTTATCAGAATCAACAATGAGACGCGCTCCATGAACGACAAACTGAAACAACAGATCAGGAGAAAACGTCTCGAAGCGAAAGAAAACCGCTGACGTTTTCTTTCTCCATGTCCGACGAACCGGCGTTGCCGGTAACTACCTCACTACTTTTGCCGTGTAGGTTTTCTTGTTGCCTACGCCATCCTTCACAACCACTTTAACACTCACCGCACCCGATGGCATGTGGTTGTCGATTTCATAATAGAGCAAATTGTTCTTGGCATCGTATTGGCCCAAGACCCATTTGTCGTTCAAGTAGATATTGTAGGAATCAACACCCGTCATATCGTCGGCAATCTTGAATCTCAACGATTTAAGTTCTACCACCGACTGACCATTCTTAAAGTTGACAGGTGAAACCGTTGGCGCAATGCTGTCGATTTTCAAGGTAAATTCGCCCAAATTACGCGTTTCAGTTTCCATGGCGCCTTTCACCATTTTGCCGCCCAACGACGAAACCTTTCCTTTGTTATTAATATATGCCACATAGAGTCTTGAATCATCGGCCCATTCATCATTCGGGATAATGCGCACCTTGAAATTCTTGAAAGTTGTCATGCAGTCGTCGCCGAAACGGAAAATGCGTGAGCAGCAGCCCTTTTCATCGCGTTGGCCCGTATCCACAAATTCATCGCAGAAGAAAGTTCCCTTTTCCATCGTGACATTGAAATTCTCAATCATGATGTCGCTGTTCATCGAGCCATCAGCCATGACCAAATACTCGCTGCGTCGACGGATTGGCGCCTCAATTTCAGCAGGTTCCGTGCCAATCAACTTGAAATCGACATGAGAAACGTTCCCTACATAATCGCGCACCTTGAAGCAAACCGAAACTGTATCACCCTCTGCAACATCCACAACACCATTCTTCAACTTTATCATTTTCAGTTTATTATATGGGTCGACAATGGTTCGGACATAACTCGACCCCACCTCTTTATAATGACGGTAATCCAAAAGGCTGTTCACATAACGCGGCTCGCTGTACGAAAAACTGTCAGCTTCAACCTTGAAGCGCAATTCGCCATCCAGATACAATTCGTAACTGTACGGGCCGTTTTTGTTGGTCGAAGTGCCCACTTGGTCGTAAGTCGAAATGCCGAAGGCAATCTCGCCATTTGCTGTTACAAATGTCCTGTCTTTCAAACTGTATTTGCCGTTTTGACCTGTCACGGAATAATATTTCGCCTTGCCAGCATTTTCCAGAGTGGCGCCATTCAGCGGATAGATGGCAAAACCCTGAATCAGAGGCTTTACATTATCCTCAACCTGATAGCCGAAAAACAGCGGATTGACAGGTTTCTCACTATCGGTGTGGCGGATTTCGTAATGCAAATGAGGGCCGCCAGAACCACCCGAATTGCCCGAAAAAGCAATCAGATCGCCTTTTCTCACACGGAATTTGTCTTTCCCTGGATAAATCTGCGCCGTGAAAGTCTTGTTGGCATACTGGTAGTCCTTCACATATTTTGCAATCTCGCCATCGAAACGCTGCAAGTGACCGTAGACTGACGTATAACCATCATAATGAGTGACATACAATACATTTCCGTAGCCGTAAGGCGACACACCTATACGGCTCACATAGCCGTCGGCAACGGCATAAACCTTCTTGCCTTCCACAGCCTGCGTCTTGATGTCGATGCCGGCATGAAGGTGATTGGGCCGCAATTCGGCAAAAGTGGCCGACAAATATATCGGAATGTCAACGGGTTTACCATATTTCGGAAAAACGGTTTGCGCAAAAGCGACAAACGGAAAAAGCAATGATGCTATGATGAAACATTTTTTTTTCATTTGAAAACGATTTGTAACCTTAGTATTCAGCGCAAATTGCGTAACATCTGATTTGCTGGGCAAAAGTAGTAAATTTGCGCGACAACAACTAAATTTTAAACGAAAAAAGCCAAACAACATGGTTTTGCATCGTCCATATCAAAATGACACACACGCATTTCTACATATATGATATATGGTTTGCTTTTGTGTCATATTATGATGAATTATCGAATAATCGAGCAAACATACACAAATTCAATTAATTCTGCAACAATTTTGCCTAATTTTGCACCTGAAAGCAATCTTTAAATTTTT
>JAZQPN010000092.1:0-9546 GCA_045628585.1 Bacteroidales bacterium
GCCAAGATTCTGGTGTTCATCCTGCCTCCTGGCGCATTCATCGTCTTAGGCTTCGTCATCGCTATTGTCAACAACTTGAAGAAATCCAAATAATTACGGCCATGAAATACCTCATTATCATACTTTCGACCATTTTGGTCAACAACGTCATCTTCTCGCAATTCTTAGGCATTTGTCCTTTCTTGGGCACTTCGAAGAAGACATCAACCGCATTGGGTATGGGTGCAGCCGTCATCTTTGTGCTGACGCTCTCCACCTTAGTCACATGGCTTGTCAACCAATACATTCTTCTCCCGTTGGGACTTGAATTTCTGCAAACCATCGCGTTCATCCTCATCATTGCCGCATTGGTGCAGATGGTTGAAATCATACTGAAGAAAATCAGTCCGTCACTTTATACGGCATTAGGCGTTTTCCTGCCTTTGATTACCACCAACTGCGCCGTGTTGGGCGTTTCGCTGACCGTAGTCACCAAAGAGTTCAACTATGGCGGCGTAGCTCACATGCTCAGTTTGGGCGAGTCCGTCGTTTATGCGGCAGGCATTGCCTGCGGTTTCGCACTGGCACTGATTATCTTTGCCGGCGTGCGCGAACATACTGAACTGATGGAAGTTCCGGAAGGCATGAAAGGCACCCCTATCGCCCTGATTACCGCTGGCATCCTTGCCCTGGCATTCATGGGATTTACTGGCATTGTATAAGGCGAAAAGTAATAGGTTTTAGGAGAAAGGTTGACTATTCCCTAAAAAAAAGGACTTATTATTTGAGGGATGAGGCTCTGGCAGAGTCTCATCCCTTTGTTCTATCCGAACAATAATTTCAAAAAAACGATTTTTTCTCATCAAAAATCAAAAATCTTCCTATATTTGTCGGTTGAATTATCATGGATTATTGTACAAATAAGTATACAACATTGGAAATCAATTAAATAAACGTTTATTAAATACTTTATCACATGAACAGAATCGCGAAACTTCTCTTAATCGGCGCCATGCTGCTGACATTGCCGATGCGGTATTTTGCACAAAATTCAAGGACAGTCTACAATCAGGAGACGATTGAATTTGACATTACAGACATTGACCTTTTCGATGAACGCGTCTTTTTCATCTACGACCTTGTCAACGACAGTCGTTTCGATGTCAAGGCAAGCGAAGAAGACGGCATTTTCCTCATCAATGCCAACGAGGCTTTCGAAAACTTGAATTTGGAAGACTGTTTCCTGGATTTCTGCCATCAAAACAATGCTGCCTTCAGACAGATGGACAAGGCTGCTGCCGCTGAGGTAGCCTGCGAATACAAGGCCCATATCCCCGCAGAGATGTTTGCATCGCTGATGATGGACTACTACGTCAGGTCGAGACAAAACAACACCTGCGCCAACGCCGATCCATTCTGCACCGACAATGGAATGTATCAATTTCCTGCTGGTGTAGATGCTGGTTCGGGCGAGTCTGGTCCTGATTACGATTGCTTGTACACAACTCCAAATCCGGCATGGTACTATATGCAAATCGACAATCCGGGCAACATCGACATTTACATGTACAGCACCCCAGGAAAAGACATCGATTTCTGTTGCTGGGGACCTTTTACCGACCCGCACACACCATGTCCGAATGGTTTGACATCCAACAAGGTAGTGAGTTGCAGTTATTCAGCCCAACCTACCGAGCACTGCCTGATTCCTGCATCAGCCCAACACAACGACTACTTCATACTGGTTATCACCAATTACTCAAACGCTTCATGCAACATTTCATTCAGTAAGGTTGGCGGCACCGGCACCACCAACTGCGGCATCATGCCTCCATTGGTTGAGAACGACGGTCCCTATTGCGTTGGTGAAACCATCCATCTGACAGCTAATTCAAACGGACAATCCGGCGCTTCTTTCAGCTGGACAGGTCCGGGAGGATTCTCTTCCTCACAGCAAAACCCAACCCGCCCGAACTGCACCATGGCCATGGCCGGAACCTACACCTGCACCATCACCGTAGGTTCACAAACCAATAATGCAACGACAGAAGTCGTCATCAATCCACAGCCAACGGCCAACTTCACCTACACTTCCGTTTGCAAAGGCAACCCGACACAATTCACCAACACATCAACCAACAACCCATCGGGCCAGCCGATGACCTATCAATGGAACTTTGGCGACGGCAGCACGAGCAACGAACAAAGCCCATCGCACACCTACACACAAGCCGGCAACTACACCGTACAACTCACCGTCAGAAATTCTAACGGAACGTGCTCCAGCCAGAAACAGCAAACCGTTCCTGTGTATGCAGCCCCAATAGCTTCGGCTTCAGCAATGCCAAACACAGTCAGTTACGGCAACCCATCACAACTTTCGGCTAGTGCCGGTACCGCTGGCACATTCAACTTCCACTGGGAACCTGCCGACAAAGTCATCACTCCAAATGCACAAAACACACCTACCATAGGATTGACAAACACAACGACATTCACCGTCACCGTCACCAATCCGCAAGGTGGCTGCAGCAGTTCGGCTCAGGTTACCGTCAGCATCGAAGGCTCCAGCATGACCGCCACGGCATCTGCCGATGCCTACGAACTTTGCGAAGGCGAATCAACGACCATACATGCCATTCCTTCGGGCGGCGACATGAACAACTACTCTTTCTTGTGGACACCAGCCAACACACTCAGCAATCCGAATGCCCAGAATCCTACAGCAACTCCTCCCATCGGCACAACACACTACAGCTGCCAAGTCAGCGACGGATACACTACGCAGACCGTTTCCGTCGACATCATCGTCCACCCGAACACCGAATCGCATCCAAGCGTCACTATTTGCCCTGATGAAGTTTTCCCATTCTTCGGTCAGGATCTTAACGAACCAGGCAATTACAATTACACCACAACCAACCATTTCGGATGCGACAGCACCGTTTACCTGACCTTGCAGCACTACGAAACTTACGAAATTCCAATTGTCGAGTCCATTTGCAATGGAGAGACATACAATTTCAACGGCGAATACCTCAGCACAGCAGGACAGTACACCTCAGTCCTCCCTACAGTTCATGAATGTGACAGCGTCATCAAGCTCACACTCAGAGTAAATCCCGTATATGACTATGACCTTCCTCCTGCGTCATTCTGCGCCGGCAGCTATTATCCATTCAACGGACAGCAAATCACCGAGCCTGGCGATTACGACTATGTCGGGCAAACCGTCCTCGGTTGCGACAGCATCGTGCATCTGCATCTTTCTTTAACCGATTACAACACAAAAGTTTATAACGTTGAAAGATGCAACCAGCCATACACATGGCCCTCAACAGGCGAACCTTTTACCGAAGTCGGCGAATATTTCCGCGTTGACACAGTTCCAGGACCGACATGCGACAGCATTGTCACACTGAACCTCTCAATCTATCAAGATTATCCAAATGTGGAATTCCACACAACCAATTGTGACAGTTACACCTGGAGAAACATTGGCGGACGCACCTATATCGAAAACGGACAAACCGATTTTACCGACAGGACTTACGACCGTTCAGGCAACTATACCAGAAAGTACCAATCCATTTATGGCTGCGACAGTATCGTCACCATGCACCTCACCATCAACGGGAGCATTGCCCCCGACCCTATCGTTGTTGACACTTGCGACTATTTCAATTGGGAAGCAGCCGGAATTGTTTTTGAAACAAGCGGCACACAATCGCACCAGTTCTACACCATTAATGGTTGCGACAGTCTGGCAACAATGACGGTCAATATGGAATACACGCCAAACCCAACCACCATTGAACCTACCGATGCCAGCAACACAGCCGGGCACTGGGTCATTACGGCAACCGAGTTCCAAATCAACTCCTACAAGTTCTCGTTTAGCGAAGGCGGACACCCTGCCACTTGCCACTGGGATTCAATTCAATGGAGCAACACGGCAGGCTGGCCAATCGAAGAGCTGTATGACGGTCTCGGAGTCAACGTTTATGTCTTGAATTATGTTCCCGACACAGTGTGGCTTACGGCAAAAGTATTCAACAAATGCGCTCCTCAAGGCATTGAACGCAAATACTGGCTCATCTGCTCGTTCTACGGCATTGAAGAACAATGCGAAAGCCTCGCCAACGTCGACATCGTGCCAAACCCGAACAACGGCGAAATGACCCTGAATTTCGAATACCTCACTGGCAAAGTCAACATTAAGGTTTATGACATGAAAGGCAATCTGATTGACAACTTCAACACCTACAACAACATCGGGCCGAACAGCATGAATTATGACATGAAAGCCTACTCCAACGGCATGTATTTCTTCGTCATTTCGGGCAAGGAAGGTACGGTGACAAAGAAAGTCGTCATCAACAAATAACCGCCGATTGTCAACATATCGCAATGAAAAAGCAGCTTCGGCTGCTTTTTTCATTTCTTTTGGCCTACATTAACCGATTTTTATATATCTTAGCGCAATAATTGCATTTCCTTCAGTATTATTTCATTTAGCTGAAAATCAAATATCTAACAAAAAAGACAAAGCTAAATTTCATCGAGATGAGCAGACAGTTCAAGCTACTTTTAGTTTTCTCGGCATTACTATTAACCGGTTTCACGACAGCGAAGGCCCAAAACACTTCCACCCAAGGCAAAGAGTTCTGGCTCACATTCCTTCACAATGGCAATTACGACTTGAACGAAGGAGGAAAGATGCAAATATCAGTCAGTGCACGGCGCACATGTTCCGGCACCATCACCAACCTCAACACCAACTGGTCAATCCCTTTCACCGTTGAAGCCAACAGCATAAACAACATCGAGATTCCAGCCGAGCAATGCTACCACGACGGGAACAATTTCGAGACGGTTTCCGACAAAGGCATCAAGATTCTGTCCACCGACACCATTTCGGTCTATTGCGCCAACATTGCGGGAAGCTCTTTCGAAGCTTCATTCACATTGCCCACGGAAAGTTTGGGTGAAGACTACATAATCCAGACCTCAGAGCAATCCATAAGCGACACGGAAAACGATGTTCCTGCTCAAAACGAGACATCGGCATTTGCCGTCATCGCCACCGAGGACAACACCGTGGTCGACATTACGCCAAGAGTAAACACATTAGGAGGGCACACGGCCGGCACAACATTTTCCGTCACCTTAAATGCGGGACAGACCTATCAGGTCAGGTCGAACAACACAGCCACCCAAAGCAGCCTGCGCGACCTGAGCGGGACCCGCGTCACGGCACAAGACTGCAAAAAAATCGCCGTCATCAACGGCAACACACTTACACGCCTGCCCATCGACGACAGCTACGACAGCGGTTTCAACCACGTTTTCGAGCAAGCCTTGCCGTTACGCTCATGGGGGAAAAAATTCGTCGTCACCCAATCCATTTCACGCACCCACGACATCGTAAAAATCATTTCCTCAACCAACAATAACACCATACGCAAAAACGGACAAGCCATTGCTACACTCAACCAATACGAAACCTACCGTTTCACGATAGACAACAACCATCCTTCGTGCTTCATCGATGCCGACATGCCCTGTGCCGTTTACTCATACGATTGCTCCGCCTACGACAACAAAGGCAGCGGCGCTCCGACCATGGTTTGGATTGCACCCATCGAGCAGCGCATCAACGACGTGACCTTCACGACATTCAACGACGACATGGAAAGCATTGACCATCATTATCTCAACATCATCATTGAAACCAAAGACAACAACGACGTTTATTACGATGGCGCCCGACTCTCTCCATATCAGTTCAGCACTGTCGAAGGCAACCCGACCTACAGCTTCGCAAGGATATTCGACATTGCCAATGGCGTCCATCACATTAACTGCGCCAACGGATGCAATGCCCACGTCTATGGCTTTGGCAATGCCAAAGGCTATTCATATTTGGTCGGTTCAAACGCTTCCGACCTTTCAATGAGCCTTTTAATCAACGGAGAAGCCATCAGCGAAAACGAAATCGTCAACTATTGCATCGACCAACCCATCACTTTTTCTGCCGAAATCAACTACGAGCAATACGAATTGTCATGGGATTTCGGCGACGGAAGTCCTACAACCTCAGAAAATCCAGTCACACACACCTATACCGACAAACACATCTACAATGCAAGACTCACCGTGAACAATTCCGGCAACGCATGCCATTCGGAGGAAGATGAAACCACCAGCTTTTTCATCGACTTGCAGCAGCACTACATGACTTACTCCGATAATGTCTGCCAAGGAGGAACCTACATCGGCCATGGCTTTGAAGTCCTCATCAAAAACGACACAATCCTTGAAAGAAGACAGGAAAAGCCTGACAATCCGGACTGCTTCGACAGCATAATGGTCTACATCACATCAAAACCTTCCTACCACAGAACTTTCTTCGACACGGAATGTTGGAACGGACAGCCAGGCATATACATTGGCCACGGATTCAGTTTCCCTTACGATGCGCCCGGCAATTATTACCCCGAACTCGACACTGTCAGCATTTACGGATGCGACAGCATCATCACCGTCAATCTGCAAGTGACCGACGTCATCAGAATTGACACCACCGTAACAAGCTGTGACACAATATTCCAATGGGACAAGGAACACCCATTTTCAGAATCAGGCGACTACGAAATCCCATACATTGCATCACAAGGCTGCGACAGCATCATTGACCTGCACCTTACCATGATAGGCCAAAACGGACTTCCCGACGAATTTGAAATCAAACCCTGCAACCCGCACATCGAGTCCCATTGGGTCACTCCCGCAACGGAATTTCAAATCAACAAATACGAGTTCCACATCAACGTTGACAGCAGCTTCGAATTTTTGGATTCCATAACCTGGCGCCTCGAACCCGAAACCGCGCATTGGGAATGTACGCCATATTCAGGAAACGCATACGGAATAAACGACCACTGCCGCCTAACCGTGTTTAATCACGTAAACGACACCGTATTTCTGACAGCGACATCACACAGCCATTGCATATCCATGACCGAACAAACCAGCCGATTCTGGATGGTTTGCTCCGCTTACGGCACTGAAGAGCTAACGGAAGAAAGCTGCTTCCAAGTCATTCCCAACCCAAGCAATGGAGAAATGAATCTGGTCTTTGAAAACATTGCGGGAAAAGCATTGCTTAAAGTCACCGACATGACCGGTCTCCTGATTGACCAGAAAGAGCTCTACCTTGATGACAGCCAGACAAAAACGCCCTATTCCCTCAACAAATACGCCAACGGGGTCTACTGCTTCACATTGTCGTTCAAAGGCCAGACCATTACTCGGAAAGTGATTATAATCAGATGAATTCCACTATCGAACAAAAAAAACGGCAAACACCTCAATCCCTAATCTTTCCTTAATATGTGGCAATTTTACAAAAAAACACGTTATTGGTTTTGAAGATAAGAAATAAGTTCCTAAATTTGCCCAATTTTTATAAAAGAGAGCACAACAAACATAATTATCGAATGAATCCATGAAAAGACACCTGAAACTCTCCTTAATCATCCTCGCCCTGACGGGATGTTTCACTTCCTGCCTCAAGGACGAACAGACAACAGTTCTATATAGTTCGCAAGAAATACCTGACATCAATTATTTCATGCCTACCACACTTCTTAATCTCATGGGCAACAGTTGCCTGCATTTCGGCGATGAGCCGCCAAGACTTTCCGGTTGCTATTATGCAGATAGCCTTTTCATTGAACATGCCGTTTTCATAGATACGACCTTAGATCATCACTCAATCAACTTAGGTCTACAACCTTATCAGGCCTATTTCAATTTCTACGACCAGCACAAGGGCATCATCAAATGCGACTACACTTCACCGCGAAAGCAATATGGTTTTGACATCGTGGAATATTCCAGAGAAGATTCCACTCACCTTCGCATCAAAGAAAACGATACTCCTTTGACAGAAAGTCCTTATAAGCCAACCTATTTCAACGAACCACAACTCAAGCTGGAAGACTTCAACCGAGCTTACATCATGGGCGAAGGAGACAAATTCACCCTTTACTATTACGAAATGCTCATCAACCACACACCGTCTGGAACGCCATTTACCACAAGTAACTTCTACCCCATCGTTGCCAACATCATCTCCGGCAGGATAGACACACGTAACGTCATCCAATACGATTCGCTGCATATGCCAACCGACACAGTCAGAGAACAAATCATCAAAGATTTCTACTGGGGAAAAGAAGTATTGGGCTACTTTAGCAACGGAGCGTCATTACAGCAAATGATAGATGCAGGATACCAGCCTACAATTGGCGACACATGGTATCTCAACAACAGCGGAAAAGACGTATATCTGAAAGACTGCGAAGTGGATTTTTAAAAACAACCAACATTATCTTGTGATGAACAAATTAAACACAATACTTTTAGGTTTTATCTTATCAATTAGCGTTTTGCCTGCAAATGCGCAGTTCAACAAACCCTTGCAATCGGCAAACACAAAAAAACAGTCGGAAAACGCAACCTATAACATAGGTATCGTTGGAGGCGGCACACTCACCCAATGGATTCATTTTGGAGGTGCTCAGACGCAATACACTGAACCTTTAGACAAATGCATAGGATTTATGGGAGGACTTTCCCTCGAAAGGATGCTGAACGAAAACATGTCGGCAAGCATTGAAGGCTATTATGCCATGAGAAGTTTCGAGCTCACTTACGAAAGGAAGAATTTCCCCGTTGCCGTCAACGAATGGAACGACATCAGGAAGACACTTGACGCAAACTATAACGAGGTTTATGTTCAAACGCCATTCACTTTCTATCTGAACAGTCCGGCGACGGCAACCATACGTCCGTATGTATTTGCAGCACCGCGCGTTTCGGTCATTTTGCAAGGCAAAACGTACTGGCACAAAGAAAACCTCACGACAAACAACATCGAAACAGACACTGTCAATTTCAACGCTTCCAACTTCATGCCTTTTAATGTTGGCTTAGTGGCAGGTGCAGGCGTGCTTTTCAGGATCAACACCAGCAACTATTATTTTCTGATCAAGCTTGACGCTTCATATCATGCCGGATTTATCAACACTTTCTCAAAAGCCGAAAAAGAGGCCACTGTTGAACACGTAATCGGTGCCGGCTATATCGACCCGACATTGCTCGGCAAACGCTTCAGCGGAAACGCCGACCTCAAGGCTACATTCCTCTTCCCGCTTAAGAAACAGCTTAAGGGCGCCTGCATGAAATGGGGAGAATATGATTAATTTAAGATTCGAAGATTCAAGTATTTGACAGGGAATAAAGTCATATAAGGAACAAAAAACAAACAGGCGGGTGATGGCGGCATTATCCGCCGTTTTTTACAATTCAAACAACGGAAAATCAAACATTTACAATCATGAATAGAAGTTTTTTTAGCAGTTTAGCCATTGCATTGCTCGCTCTCACAACGGGCTTTGCCACAGCGCAGACCTTCACTTATCCCGTTAAGGGAGAAAAAGGATTCTCGCTCACCGAAAAGACCAGAGGAAACGTTGCCATCAGCTACAACCTCGGCGA
>JAZQPN010000093.1:0-1912 GCA_045628585.1 Bacteroidales bacterium
TGAGTTGGGCGGTTTCGCCGGCATCAAGGCGGCCATTGCCGTTGCCTTCCACTTCGGTGATGCTCATGTTGTTGGTCTTGAACATAGGAGCGTATGCCTTCATGCTGAAATTGCTGATATAGTTTTCGTCTAATAACTCGACGTCGACGGTGAAGAGGTTGCTGATATTGTCAGGTACGGAATCCGAAACCCTGAAGATGCATGCATTCACAAGGGTGTCGGTCTCATTTGGGTTGATGCATCCGACAGTTCCGAAAATTTCCAGCATTTGGAGGTAAGGCGATTGAGATGAGCACATGCATGAGGAGACAAGATTAGCAGCTTCCGAACCGACGTTCTTCACGATGAGATCAAGACGGACCAGTTCTCCATAATCAAGTTGTCCGTTGCCGTTTTCATCGTGGATGACTTTGCTGTCGAAAACGATATAAGGGCCATCGGCGGGGATGACATCCATCACGGCTTCGTAGCGCAGGTAGTTTTGGCCTGTCGCCACAATATGAATCTGGGTGGGAGGGACTTGTGCAGGGAATTCCATGTTCATTGGGTCGCCTGTGCTTTCGGCCACGGCAAGAATTTCCCATTCTCCTTCTGCATTTTCCTTCACCAGGCTGACAGTGCAACCTTGAGGAGCAGTCACGTTGATTTCGCCTAATCCGGCAAGCACGACTTCGGGATGGATGATTTCCATTTCCTGTGGAACTTGCGTGTAGATGCGCAAGAAAGCATCGCAGTGGGCGGTGAACATCGTGTAGGTAATGTCTTTTGATTCAACGTTCCATGGCCATGAACTTTGGTCCAGGAAATATTTGCCGGCGACATTGCCGAAGGCAGGCATCCAGTTGTCGGATTTGTCGGCGTATGGACCGTATGTCGGCATGAAGTCGCTGTCGAAGAGGTCGTAAACGCCCCAAACGTATGCGTCGTTTACAAATGAATAGGAAGTTTCAGTAGGGCAAAGCACACCGACGGCACCGGCGTTTTCGCCATTGTAGGTGTGGCGCATCCAAGCCTCGCAGAAACAGTCGGAGCTGTAGTTGAACTTGCCCGTCAAGCAGTTGATTGACATGACGAAAGGCAGTTTGCCGACATTGTTGCATTGATAGACATGGTTGTTGCGCATGGCAGGTTCGCCCCAGCCTTCTTCCAGACCATGGTCGCGGTGCTGCAGCCAAAATGTGCCTTCGTTGATGGCCGTGACCACTTGTTCAGGAGAGCCGCCGTTCCAGCCGCCGAGTTCACTTGGAGTCTGGGGGATGTAGCCTGTTCCGTTAGGGCCGAAATAGTTGACGACATCGTTTGTGTTATCGGATGACGACCAGATGGATCCCGGATAGCCGTCGTAGATGCAGTTAATGCGGTTGGTGTCGTAGCCTTTGCTGCGCATATAGCCGCCGAACACTTCTGAACAGAGTTGGAACCAACGTTCCGTTTGCCAGCCCAATGCGGTGATTGGACGTGTGTAGAAGTTGGGGTCCATATTCACGTTGGTGTATTCATATTCGATTTGTTTGCCAACGAAGACTGGCAGTTCGGCTGCGTTTTGTGCAATCAAACGAGAGAAGACCATGTCGGGCAGATTGTCGCCTGTCACATCGGCATAACCATTGTCGGTGATGCAGGAGCCTTCGTAAGGATGAGGCACAGTTTCGGCAGGAATGTATTGAGCCATGTTCGAACCGTGGTCGCCAAGGAGGCAAACGGCTACTGGAGCAATCTCCCATGTGTTGTAGGCATTGTGAAACCATGATTTCATGGCGCTGGTGTTGGCCGCTGGCATTTCATCAAGACGGTAAACCTTGGTGATGATGCCTTGCTTGGTGCGGAACTCTTTCAGTTGGTTGGCGTATGGAGCCCATTCGTCATTATTAGGCGTGACGATGATGTATTCGGCGCCTTCGGCATCATCGCG
>JAZQPN010000094.1:0-1808 GCA_045628585.1 Bacteroidales bacterium
TAAATCTTTGAATTTTTAAATCTACCCTTATATGAAACAACTTATCGAATGTGTACCGAACATCAGCGAAGGCCGCGATATGAACATCATCAATCAGGTGACCGCTGAAATCGAAAAAGTGGAAGGCGTCAAATTGCTTGATGTCGACCCTGGCATGACCACCAACCGCACCGTCATCACTTTTGTCGGTGAACCTGAAAATGTTTGCGAAGCCGCTTACCGCGTGGTGAAGAAGGCAGCCGAACTCATTGATATGTCGCAGCATCACGGAGCTCACCCGCGTCAGGGTGCCACAGACGTGTGCCCTCTGATTCCTGTGTCGAACATCACGATGGAAGAAGTCGTTGCATACGCTCACAAATTGGGCGAACGCCTTGGCAATGAATTGAATATCCCGATTTATTGCTACGAAGATGCAGCTTTCCGTCCTGAACGCCGCAATTTGGCTTATTGCCGCACGGGTGAATATGAATCCTTGTCATCGCGCCTCGGTTCCGAACAATGGAAGCCTGATTTCGGTCCTAACGAATGGAATGAACATGTGGCTCATACTGGTGCAACGCAAGTCGGTGCCCGCGATTTCTTGGTCGCCATCAACTATAACCTTAACACCACCAGCACACGCCGTGCCAATGCCATCGCTTTCGATGTCCGCGAAAAGGGCCGTCCGAAGCGTATGGGCGATAAGGTGACCGACAAGCCGATGAAAGACGAAAACGGCAACACCATCATGATTCCTGGCACTTTGAAATGCACCAAGGCAATCGGTTGGTTCATCGAAGATTACGGCATCGCTCAGGTCTCCATGAACATTACCAACATCAGCGTTTCTCCGGTTCACGTCTGCTTTGAGGAAGTCTGCGCTAAGGCTGCCGCCCGTGGCGTGCGTGTCACAGGCTGCGAAATCGTCGGCTTGATTCCAAAAAAAGTTCTGATGGATGCTGGCCGTTTCTATCTTGCCAAACAGCAGCGTTCGCTCGGCGTCAGCGAAGAGGAAATCATGAAGATAGCCATCAAGTCGATGGGCCTCGATGACTTGAAGCCTTTCAATCCAAAGGAAAAGGTCATTGAATATCTGATTGAAGACAACAGCCAAAAGAAACTCGTCGACATGACATGCACAGGTTTTGCCAACGAAACGGCAAGCGAAAGCCCGGCTCCAGGCGGCGGCTCCATTTCCGCTTACATGGGTGCTCTTGGCGCATCGCTCGCTACCATGGTGGCCAACCTCTCGTCGCACAAACCAGGTTGGGACGACCGTTGGGAAGAGTTCTCCGAATGGGCTGTCAAAGGTCAGGCTATCAAGGATGAGCTGCTCGCTTTGGTCGATGAAGACACCAACGCTTTCAATACCATTATGAATGCTTTCGGCCTGCCGAAGAAGACCGACGAAGAAAAGGCTGCCCGCTCAAAAGCCATTCAGGATGCTACAAGGTATGCTACTGAAGTTCCTTTCCGTACCATGAAAGCCGCTTACAGCGCTTTTGAAGTGGTTCGCGCCATGGCTGAAACCGGCAATCCGAACTCGGTCTCCGATGCTGGCGTCGGTGCTTTGTGCGCCCGTTCTGCCGTCATGGGAGCGCATCTGAATGTCAAGATTAATGCCGCAAGTCTGAAAGATGAAGCCTTTAAGGCCGACATTTTGAAGCAAGCAGCCGACATTGAGACCGCCGCTTTGCAGCAGGAAAAGGAAATTTTGGCCATTGTTGAGAATGTAATCAACGGAAAATAAGTCAGTTATAAAAAATATTGCAAAAGCGGTTGCAGGAATGGAAAAATTATCTATTTTTGCAGTCCAAATTTGAAAG
>JAZQPN010000095.1:0-5306 GCA_045628585.1 Bacteroidales bacterium
AGTAATCGGGTCAGGCGAGGTGAGGCTGAGTTCCTGGTTCGTGTCATGGTCGAAGAGCTTGAAACTCAGCTGGTCGCCGTTTTCGCCAAAGATGGTAATCTGAACCACATGGCGTTGTGTCGGCGGGAAAAACGTCGGCAAAGCCGTTCCTCGACAATCCGATCCGCAGAAAACGCCTACTTCCAGGGCTGCGCTGTGTTGCTCCACGCCGTCAATCTGGATGATGCCTGTCAAGGTCGTGTTGTCCTCGAATGACGAGGCGTTCGGCGTCCAATGGTTTGCAAAAAGCAAACCATTGGACAACATCAATGCCAAAACAATAAGATATTTTTTAAAATTCATCTTTAATCACTTGTTTGTTAAACACGCCATTGTCGGTAACAATGCGTATCATGTAAATGCCTGAATTAAAACCTGATAGATTGATTTGAACCGACTGTCTGTCAGTAGGTTCTGCATCGAAAACGGTTTGTCCGATTGCATTCGTCACAGTGATGCGACGCATGCTGTTGCAGACCACATTAACAACGTCGTGGGTCGGGTTGGGGAACAGTTGCATGGTCTCGACGCTGTTGTCGGCAAGGCCTAATGAACCGAAATGAAGAACCGCAGGTGTACTCAGGTTGCCCATTGCTCCATCGATGGTGAAGGTTATTTCATTGGTCGATTCGCACATCGAATTGCCATCTGTGAGTCGGAAACGGATGACTTCTCCGTCTTCGCCAAACACGGTTAGGAAGGCCACATAGCGGTTGATAGGCTCCACATACATCAGTTTCACGCTGCCGCGACATTCGCCGTTGACAAATGCGGCCACTTCGTAGGCATCCGAAAGCAGTTCCTCGTTCTCCATCTCCACCACAGCCGTGATGGTCATGTTGTCAGCGAAGTCTTGGCTGTCGGGACGGAAGACATTGTTTTCAGGGGTCACGTTGGCCAGCGGTTCGGCATCAGTGCGGCTTTCGGCATACACCAAGGTCTTGGATGACAGGCTGTTTGATTTGTACATGTAGCCTTGGCCGGGTTCAAGCGTGTTCAGGCTGCCGTACCACATGTTGTAGCCTCCCTCCGAATAATAAGTGGTGAAGCTGTTGCGTCCTTTGATGACGTCGTCGGCTTCAGGCGTGAAGTTGGCCAACGCCGCATCAACCGAAGCTGCCTGATAGCATGGATAGCCAATCCAGTTCCATCCGTTGTTGATGGTAATCGGGTGGCTTGACGATGAAGTTGATTGTCCAATGATAATTGCATTGCAGATGGAACTTACGTTGACTTTATACATCTGTTCATTGTTGATTGATGGCAAAGTGCCATACCAACCGGTTGTTCCATTGTATTCATAGGATTCCACATAGCCGTTTAAGCGTGACTTGATGAGCAGGCCTGCGTTGCTGAGGCTGTTTTCAAGCATTTCAAGGCCGTTAATGCCTGACAATTCGATGTAGGTCGACCACCAGTTCCAGCCTGTTGCTAAAATCTGGGAATGAACATAATTGAAATTTGCCACATAGGATGCCGCTTCTGTTACCGTAAACTGATAAGATGCACTAGTCGAAACGATTTCACCATTCAAAGTCCAGTTGGCGAATTGGTAACCGCTATTGGCAGAAGCCATTAAAGTGGCTGTTGCACCAATGGCATAGTCGCCGGTGCCGCTGATAGTTCCTGCTGCTGATGGATTTACTGATGCCGAAATCGGGACAGTTGATGTGAAGTTCAATACATAGGGATTCACCAAGGATCCCAAACCATTTATCGAAAACGGTATTGTAGCTGGTGCTGTCAAATCCAATTCCATGTCCTGAAGATGATCATAGAGTCGGAATGAGATTGGATCGTTGGCATTGCCATATACTAATAATTGGAAAATGTATCTTTGAGTTGGGGCGAAGTAGGTAGCTCTTTGACTGCCACGACATTCGTTTCCACAAAATGCACCCAATTCCAAAGAAGTATTGTGCTGTTCTTCTTCATCCAACTGAACGATGCAGGTAATGGTCATATTGTCTTCATATTGGCCACTTTCAGGTGTCCAGTGGTTGGAGATTTCACTGAAGTTGGCCATCAGAGTCCTGTCATCCGTTGCTGTGAATTCGTAGATTGGGCTGGTTGAAACTTCCACATCGTTTTCTGTCCAGTTCACGAAGGTGTAATCCGCCGTGGCAGATGCCGACAGGGTGACGTTTTCACCGTGGTTGTAATTTCCTGCGCCCGTAACCGTGCCACCCACTGACGGGTTGGCATTTGCCGTGATGGCATAGCTGTTGATGGTGAACACTGCCACATACGAGGCCGCCTCAGTAACCGTAAATGTGTAGTTCGGATTGGTGCTTACCTGCGTGCCGTTTTTCGTCCACTTGGTAAAAGTATAACCCGTGGCTGGCGTTGCTGTAAGCGTGCAGCTGGCTCCGTGGTTGTAAGTGCCTGCGCCCGAGACCGAGCCGCCTGCCGTTGGGTTAGACGATGTGGAAATGGCGTAGCTCTTAATGGTGAATATGGCGACATATGAGGCTGCACCCGAGACCGTGAAGGTGTAGCTTGGGTTGGTGCTTACCTGTGTGCCGTTTTTCGTCCATTTGGTGAAAGTATAACCCGTGGCCGGTGTGGCTGTGAGCGTGCAGCTTGCACCGTGGTTGTAGTTGCCAGCACCCGTAACCGTGCCACCCGCTGTTGGATTAGCTGTTGCGTTGATGGCATAACTGCTGATGGTGAATTCGGCAACGTATGAAGCTTCTTCGGTAACCGAAAATGTGTAATTTGGATTGGTGCTCACCTGCGTGCCGTCCTTTGTCCACCTGGTGAAGGTGTAGCCTGGGGCTGGTGTGGCAGTGAGTGTGCATTGTGAATTATAACAATATGTGTCTTCTCCACTAACATTTCCTCCTGCATTTGGATAAGAAGATGCTGTAATTTCGAATGTTATTTCTTGATAATATGCAAAATTGCTCCAGCAATAAGCGGAACTGTATTGATTGATTGTTCCGCATGGAACATGAATGGGACAAAGCGTAGATACATTACTTATTGCATTAAAGCCGCAAGTGGGAGGAGTGTTGGCAAATACTGTGATTGGCGTGTTTACGTTCCCATACAAAGCATACTGTCCTATAGAGGAGACTGTGCTTGAAATAGATATTGAATTTAAAGGAACACGATAAAATGCACTATTTTTTATAGCTGTCACACCTTCTGGAACAATCAAATCAGTCAACGGTTCATTGTTAATATATAGGTTATGCGATAGCCACGTTGGATTTGATTGTGTTGAATAAAAGTCAATAGCCAACCATTGTTCAAGAGTTCCGGTGTAGTAAACTGCCGACAAAGGCCAGGAATGACTATTACCATTTATAGAAAAAACATTATTGCCAATAGAAGCTACTGAATTGCCAATGGTAACTGTAGAGATGTTATAGCAATCGAAAAAAGCAGCACCCCCGATTGTGGTCACAGAATTCGGAATAATAAGATCACCCGTAATACCTGAACACTCTTGAAACGCATTGTTCCCAATAGAGACTAAAGAATTAGGAAGGGTGATTGACTCCAAAGCGGTACCTTTAAATGCCTTATCTCTAATATGTGTCACAGAATTTGGCAGCGATATAGACGTTAATGATGAAAATTCATTACAAAAACTTGTTGGGATGTGGGTGACCCCTTCACCAATAATTACATTTGTCACAGAATTGCGCGAATACTTAAAAAGTCCATTAGAAGCGTCATCGCCAGTTATAGATAAATCTGGAGACAGCAGTTCCACTTCCGTAATATGAGACGCCAAAGTCCATGGTCCTGCTCCCACAGTGATAAGGGATGGGCCGAGGGTAACTCTATGCAAAGAACTACATCCATAAAACGCACCGAATTTTACCTCCGTCACACCATCTCCTGTGTCAACGGATGTTATGTTATCACACTCATAAAATGCCTCAGAACCGATGGATTTTACATAATATGTCATGTTAAGATAAGTGACTGTAGCAGGTATGTACAAGTCGCCAGATGGCTCTGTAACATCCCATTCACTAGAAGCAGCATAATGGGTCGGATTTACCACTTCCACATAATGGTTATCGATGTCTGTAATTTTATAATACAATCTTTGGCCTTCTGGAGTAAGAGCAGAAAAGTCATAATCTCCCGCCCATGCCGTTCCCGAGCATAGGAATAAGGCAAACAAGAGCGCCATAAGGCGCATTTTTAAATGTAGGTGTTTCATTTTTTTAAAAGTTTATTTTTGTCATTATTATTATTTTCATTCGTCAATTGTTTCACTTTCGGAGGCATTTGCCATAAGGAAAACACAACTTTTTGTGGATATTACGTCTGGCATTGCGCCTTTCACCGTGGTGCTTGTGGTGCAAAACACAGCTTTAAAAATGCATAAGATGTCTTCAATGAAAATGCTCGGAAGCGTTCCAAAGTAGGGTTTGAAAATCTCAACCGGTTCACGGAATTTGAGGCTTTTAGTTCCCAGCAAAGTCTTAGCCCCTTCCATAGACCCTCTGCTAAGGTAAACATACTGCTTCGGGTAAACCGGGGTTTCGAAAAGATGGCCAATCCTTTTGGCCGTGTCATAAACCGTCAGCGAGCCAACGCCTTTAATGTTCCCAATGACAGAAGCCACAAAACCATACAGTTGCTCAAAATCGGAAAAACCGTCGTAGAGTTTTCTGTTGGCTTTGTCAACAAATGGAACTTTGGTGCTAGCGCAAACGAAAACAGAGTTCATCAAGGCATCAACAGCTGCTTCTATGGCATCTTCCTGAATGCAATACTGGTGTCCGTCTCTGTTGCATACGCATGCCTTCAGTACATCTTCAATCGGAACAGTCGTGTCCCAATACAAGTTTCTCACTTCGTTCATTTCCTCAACCATAGTACAGCAGCCTTTAGGCAAACTGACATGATATTTTGAGGATGTGAAATTGAATAGATAAGCATCAATCAAATCGAATGTCGTCATACTCCAATTCCTTTCTGTGCTTGCCGGCTCCAAGCAAGCATCCTGTTTCCGTTTTGTTTAGTGTCACATGTCAAGATGCAGAAGCCGTGCATTTTGCATGTCGAAAATTCCTTATTCATGTTTTATGATAAATTTTTGCAAAAAAAAATAAAAAAAAATCCGTTTTCTTCAAGTCCATGTTGGTCCTTTAGCCAAGGCATAAAAAAAGCGTGAAACTCGACTGTTTCCCGCTACTCAAGGTATTTGGCGTAACCTTATCCACTCGGTAAAATAGTCCAGCTCACGCAGTACGCGCGAGCATTCGGACAAGAAACCAAGTGGATATTTTCTACAATAA
>JAZQPN010000096.1:0-19591 GCA_045628585.1 Bacteroidales bacterium
CTTCCAAAGCGTTATTTTTTACCGTTTCGCTGTAAAACTTGCAGAAATCGTCTGCCAAGCAATAAATTTCCGTAATTTTGTCCTCTGATAATAACATAGCGTGCCTTTTTTGTATTGTTTTACTTTTACACTACAAATATATAAAAAATATCGCTATGTTATTCTTTTTCAATCAGTTATTTTATATCGAACTCACGTTATATTATTACACACCAAATGTTAAATGTTAAAATGTTAAATCGACCTCCAAAAAAACGGCACAACATGCGTTAAATTGATAAATTGACACTGGTTTTCGCGCGCGCGATATATATATAATGTAATTCCGATTAAAAGAGAGAAAAGAAGAAGAATGTATTTGTAAAATATTGATAAAAAGATAGTTAAATTCCAGCAGGCAGATTTTGAAAGCGTTAAATGAGGCCATTTAACGTTTTAACATTTTAACGTTTTAACATCTATCCTGCTGCATTGGAAAACAGCCTAATTTCATTTCTCTAACTAGAGAAATTTTTTTCTCTAACTAGGAAAATCATTTTTGGCCTTTTCAGGGCTACGGAATGTTAAAATGTTAAAACGTTAAAAGCAACGGACTGCCTTATGCAAAACCACCATTTTTCCCATGTTCCGATTAAATGCTGCAAATTTTCAACAAAAAATGTCGCATGTTCATTTTCAATCCTGTTGAAAACAATAGGAGAGAAGGTAGTGGGGATGAATTGCAATTCCACCTGAAAGTCGCTATGGTGGAATTGCTATGAATGGGAATCGATGTGTTTTTCTTATTGTTGATTCAAATAGATTTGGTTCATGTATGGAATATGAAGTTTTTTGTATATTTGCGGGGTTAAATGCGTTTCAGCGCAATGTGATAAATGACAGTTCGGCAAATCTATATTGGGAGTTGTGTAAGGTGTTGTTATACAAATAGATGTAAAGAATAAGGGGCGATATCGATTGTCATGTGTCTGTTTGTACATTGGATTGCCTGCTGTAGAACAAAACGACAATTTTAAACGATGGAAGTAAACAATAACAAATATACATTTTCCGGGCACGAGTCGTTTCCTTGCAAAACCTTATGGTTGAAGAAAGGATATGATTTCATAATGGCAGGGAAGAATTTTAATGCTCCTACGGCTGTTGTTGATTTAGGCGTTGGCAAAAATATGGTTTCCGCAGTACGCTATTGGTACAAAGCTTTTGGGTTGAATAAAGAATCTGGAACAGCATGGATAGCGGATTATATCTTGGATTCTCAAACAGGAAAAGACCCTTTTTTGGAAGATCTTGGCACATTGTGGCTCATGCATTTCCTTTTGATTCATTCGAAAGAGGCTACTTTGTATAGAATGTTTTTTGTCGATTTCCAACAAGAACGCAGATTGTTTGAAAGAGAACAGGTTATCAGTTTTGTAAAGCGCAAGATGAAGAATGCCGGGAAAGAGAGTCTGTATAATGAAAATACAGTGAGAAAGGATGTTGGGGTCATGCTGTTAAATTATTGTCTGCCACGAAATCCGCAATCAAATGAGGATTTTTCAACCTTGTTGATGGATTTGGATTTGTTGCGTCAATCGGATAAAAAAGACAATTTTGATGACAAAAAGGAACAGTATTTCTTCAACATAGAAGGCAAAAAGCAGGTGACACCCGAAATATTCCTGTTTGCTTTACTTTCGGTAAAAGAAGATTCGGACAATAGTGTTTCATACGACATTCTGCATGAAATCGGTCTCATGTTCTGCATGACCGATTTGGAAGTGATTGACATGCTGAATCTGCTTTCTGAAACTTATTCGGATTCGCTGAGTTATAGTGATGTGGCCGGAATAAGACAGTTACAATTCATTAAACAAATGGATGCAAAACAAGTATTGGAAAAGTATTATGAATAACGGATATAACTTATCGGCAAACATAGAGAATGGTTTTCCGACGGACGCCCAATACATTGTTACGCCCAATGGAAGAAAGGCGGCTCAAAATATCATTGATGATTATCGGTCTGGCATCCATTCGTTTACGATTATCGGAACATACGGAACAGGAAAATCGTCGTTTCTGTTAGCCTTGGAAGAAGACTTGAAAAGCCGTGGCAAGGAAAAAAGATTATTGAATCCACGTAACCTATCGGAATCAGACGGTTTTGAAATTCTGAATATTGTCGGTGACTATGCGGAATTGTCTATTTTATTGGGAAGAAAACTGAACTTTGAAGGTCATTCACAAAGCATTTTTGATGAACTGAAACGATATTGCAATCGTTTGAAGGAACAAAACAAGTTTCTGCTTATTGTGATTGATGAGTTTGGAAAAGTCCTGGAACATGCAGCCAAGAACAATCCCGAACAGGAACTTTATTTTCTCCAGAAATTTGCTGAATTTGTCAATGTTCCTTCGCGTGATGTCTTACTTTTGACTACATTGCACCAGAATTTCGGTGCATACGCCCGAAATCTGACCGAAAGCCAGAAAAACGAATGGACAAAGGTAAAAGGTAGATTCAAGGAAATCACTTTCGTTGAGCCTATTGAGCAAATTCTTTTCCTTGCTTCGCAGCAGTTGCATGACAAACAGCCACTAACGGACAGTGGCAACATCAAGCCGCTCTATCAACTTGCACTTGAAACCAAATTTGTTTCGAAGGCCTTTTCCTGCGAAACAGCACAACAATTATTCCCGCTTGACCCATTTTCTGCTATTGCCATCACTTCGGCCATACAGCGATACGGTCAGAATGAACGCTCGCTATTCTCGTTCCTTTCAGCGCGCGGCTCCAATTCGCTTTCAGCGTTTGAGACAAATGAAAATCAGACCTACAATCTGTCCAATGTATATGACTATATCGTTTTCAACTTTTATTCCTATCTGAAGGATGCCAATATGGATTCCATGAATTGGAATTCCATGCAAATGTCTATCGAAAGAGTTGAGGGACTAAATTGGGATAACGAACAGCAGATGAAAAGTGCAGTCCATATTGTAAAATCAATCGGACTGCTGAATCTATTCGGAATAGCCAGTTTTATGATGGATGCAGGACAAATGGCGGAATACGTACGTCTTGCCATGGGTGTTGAAGATGCCAGATTCATCATCAGTAAATTGCAAGGATTCAAGATTATCCGTTACGCTGAATATAAGAAACGCTTACTGCTTTTTGAAGGAACAGATGTTGATTTGGAACTGGAAATACAGAAAGCAGGTTCGATTGTGGCAAGACCAGTCGTTTTTATTGATGACCTGCGTCAATTTGTAAGCAACCGCATTTCACCTGTCAAGGCTCACTATTACCACAAAGGTACGCCTCGCTATTTTGAGTATGAAATACGTGAAAATGCTGTTGATATGATTCCTACTGGAGACACCGACGGATATATTGAACTGATTTTCTCGGCTGAGAAAAACGCAATTGAATCTGTTAAGGCGATTAGTACCGACACTGAACACGCTGTCATTTACGCTTATTTCAACAATACAGAGGAAATCATCGACCATCTGCATAACATCAAAAAATACGATTACATACTAACTAAAGTTCTGATAGACAAGGAGGCCGACAGAGTTGCATACAGCGAAATACAAAAATTGAAGGAGTTTGAGGAAACGCTGTTGAACAAGTCTGTCGTTGACAATCTTTTTTCCTTCAAAAACAGCGTGACATGGATTTTCAAAGGAAAGGAGTGTGAAATTTCCTCGCACAAGGATTTCAACAAGTTGCTGTCTGCCGTCTGTGATGAGGTTTATGCCGATGCTCCAGTAATGATAAATGAATTGTTCAACAGACACAAACTGAGCGGAGCCATTTCGACGGCGCGCAAAAACTATTTGAATGCCCTTGTTGAACATCATAATGAAGAAGATCTGGGATTTGAGAAAGACAAGTTCCCGCCTGAGAAAACCATTTATTACTCATTGCTCAAAAACACAGGTTTGCATAATGAAAACGGTTTCGCCGATGCACCGACTAACGATGGCTTTATGACCGTATGGAACGAAAGTATGCGTTTCATGAAAAGCACGGTGGGCAAGCAAAGGAAAATTTCGGAGTTGATAAAAATCCTGTCCGCCCAGCCATTCAAACTCAAACAGGGATTCCTTGATTTCTGGATTCCGACATTCCTGTTCATCAAGCGACAGGACTTCGCCTTGTATGATGTCAATAGCGGTGCCTACATGCCGAATGTGGATATGTTGTTTTTCGATTTGTTGCAGAAACATCCTGCCGATTATGCCATTAAGGCATTTGAAGTGGATGGCGTAAGAATAGACTTTTTCAATCAGTACAGAAGTCTGGTCAATTTGGGTGACGAATTCAATATCACTACGCAGAGTTTCATCGAAACCATCAAACCGTTTCTGTTCTTTTACAAAAACCTGAACGACTACACCAAGCATACGCGGAAATTCACTCACAAGTCAACCATGCGTTTCCGCGATGTGCTGGCAACAGCAAAGGATCCGGAAAAAGCCTTTTTTGAAGATTTGCCCGATGCTTTGGGCTTTGCCAAGAAACTGAAACAGAATGCTGACATTGCAGAATATGGCAATGTTATTATGAAAGCTATCCGTGAATTGCGTTCCTGCTATACGCAACTTATCGACCGCATTGAAAGCCGTCTGGTGGACGGGCTGGATTTATCTACGGCTGACTACAATGAATATCTGCCTGAAATCAAGCAGAGATTGTCAAACGTAAAACTTACGTTGTTGACAGCAAAGCAGAAGGAGTTTTACAATCATGTGATGACGGACTACGACAACCGTACTTTGTGGTATCAGTCCATCTGCTATCCTATTTTGGAACATAAACTGGAATCCCTTCGCGACGAAGAGGAAGACAAACTGGCTGACGATTTGGTTTACCTTTTCCGCGAGTGCGAAAAATATGCAGACATATCAAAGAAAACAATAGCCGATAATGATGTAGCCTATTCTTTCGACATGGTGTCGAATACGGGAACAATCATCAGGACACAGACCTACGTTTTGCCTGAAAAGGACAAGAAGCGTGTTTCTGAGTTGGAGCAGAAAATAAATGCGATACTTTCGGGCAACAGCAATGTTGAAATTTGCACATTGCTTGAAATATTGAATAAAAAAATGAAACAATGAAGCGAGAGAATGATAATATGAATTCGGTGATAACCAGTCAAATAGAACAGGAGTTTGCCTGCATTGAATCCATCATATCGACACACACAAATAGTGCCATTGCAAAAGTTAATGCTGAGGCTCTGCAAACATATTGGGAAGTGGGTGAATATATTTCACAGCGTCTGAAAAGTTCAGCGTGGGGTACACACATTGTTGACGAATTGGCCGATTACCTAAAACGTCATAATCCACACAGACGTGGTTACAGCAAACGCAATCTCTACAATATGGTGAAGTTCTTCGACACATATTCTGTTGCAGATTTCCCCACTTTCATAGGCAAACTCGAATTAGACGAGTTTGTGCAGTCGCAAACTGCACAATTAATATCATCGCCAATTATGCAGTTGCCGACTGCACAATTAGGCAATATCCAATTGCCTAAAATTCTTTGTATTACAACTTTTACCAATCACATCGAGATATTCAACCGCTGCAAAAGCATCGACGAACGAACTTTCTACATGTTATATGCAGCCCATAATCATCTGAAAGCCGAAGAATTGCGCCGTTGCATAGTCAATCACACTTTCGAGTCGGTTATGAGCAGGGAAAAACAAATGTCGCCTGTAATGCTTAACCAATATCAAGGTGTTGAGTTTATGCTTAAAGACAGACTCTTTCTCGATTTTTTAGGCCTCAAACCCAAGCATACCGAGCATTTTTTGCACAAGGCCATTCTCGAAAACATGAAGAAATTCATTCTCGAACTAGGCAAAGATTTCCTTTTCGTAGATTCTGAATACCAGGTTGTTGTGGGAGGCAAGCAAAAACGCATTGACCTTCTTTTCTATCATCGTGCCTTGCAGTGTCTGGTTGCCGTTGAATTGAAATCTGTTGATTTTGAAGCCGAATTTGTTAGCAAACTCGATTTGTATCTTGAAGCATTAGACCGTGATTACAAACGCCCGAATGAGAATCCCTCCATGGGTATCATCCTTTGTCCTTCAGCTGATAAAAGTGAGGTTGAATACACACTCAACCGATCGATGAGTCCCACAATGGTCGCTGAATACCGTCGGTTACTTATCCCCGAAGCAGTAATGCAGCATTCGCTTGCCGAATATTGTGAATATCTGAAAAATAATTACTCTGAAAGAAATAATGATGAACGTCAGACATATATTGGGAATATCAAAATAACACGCAATCATGGCATTACCACAAAACAACCGACTTCCGATTTCCAGCCTTGCGGGAATATTCAGCAACACAACGGCTACATATAAATATTACTGGTTTGTGGCAATGCTTGATATTTTCGTAAAAGAGCGAAAAACAAGAATGTCATTTTGGGAAATCATTGCGGGAATGGTGTCTGAATCATGGTATCCGATTCACTATTTCAAGTTGTCTTTTGGAAAGTCAGATTCTTTGTTCGAAAAATCTATGGAAATCCAAAACGTTTTCCAGATTTCAATTGAATCGGACAAAGAAAAAACAAAGCGATATTTACTTGAAAATCTAAATGATACAAAGAAGTATCTGAAGGTGTTTTCATTGAATGTTCCCTACCGCTTCCTTTCTCCATGGATAAGATATACGTGTGATGAAGATGTTGTGAAAAAATCACAGAATTTTGAAAACCAAAGCCTTTATGCAATTTTTGGAGATGAGATAGTCATCAATGAAATTTGGATTGATTATCTGACGGAGAATTATACCATTCTGCGTGATTTCGCATTTTGGAATCTGACTCAATTTATACAAAAACGCAATCCGAATGTGCCGGATGTCTCATCGAAACTGATAAAACCGATACAACGAGATTCTCTGACAAAGCAACACAAATTTTGGGACACCTACATTGAAATCGTTGGAAGCATGAACTGCATTTACACAGGCAAACAGATTCTTGCAAGGCAATATGATTTGGATCATTTTGTGCCATGGAGTTTCGTGTCGCACAATCTTTTGTGGAATCTAGTTCCTGCCGATTCAAGCATCAACTCATCGAAAAGCAACAATCTTCCTCCGTTGGAGGTGTATTTGAAACCGTTTGCCAATGTTCAGCAAAAGGCCTTGAAAACACTGTTTGCGAGAAATCCGAACAATTCCATTTTGGAAGACTATCTGATGGTGTACGATTCCATTTCCGATTTGACGGAACTCTCAGAATCAGATTTTTACAATGTCTTCAGAAAAACATTCTCACCGATGGTTCAGATTGCTGAAAACATGGGATTTAAAATTTGGCAGCCATGAAAAAGATAACGAACAATCCACATTTGACAGCCAAAGAACGGACATCGCTTTCGTTCCCGACCAAATGGCTGAGGCAAAACAATCTCTTGATTGGCGAAATCCTTGATTTCGGCTGCGGTTTCGGTTTCGACACCGACCAACTGCAAAAAGATGGTTTTGACATTATCGGTTACGACAATTACTATCGTCCGGAATACCCTACAAAACGCTTTGATACAATTATTTGCAATTATGTCCTCAATGTGCTTGAACCTGAAGAACAGGCAGAAGTACTGATGTCGGTATCGGAATTGCTCAAACCGACAGGAACGGCTTATTTCACTGTCCGCCGCGACTTGAAAAGCGAAGGATTCCGCACGCATTATGTGCATAAACAGCCTACATATCAGTGTAATGTCGTCTTGCCGTACAAGAGTGTGTTTGCTAATGAGAACTGCGAAATCTACGAGTACAGACATTTCAACAGAACCGACTACAAAAAGAAATACGACCTTGCCAAAGGATGTCCATTCTGCAACCTGAATCCAAAGGTTGAATTGCTGAGCGAAACGGCGACCGCCGTTGCATTTCTCGACGGCTATCCGGTCAGCAAAGGGCACACGCTGATAATTCCCAAGCGCCACGTTGCCAGTTATTTCGACTTGACAACACACGAGCAACGGGCATTATGGCTTGTTGCAAATCACTGCAAGGAACTATTGCAAAAGCGTTTTAACCCAGATGGCTTTAATGTTGGCATAAACGTTGGCGAATCGGCAGGACAAAGCGTTTTCCACGTTCATATACATATCATTCCTCGCTACAAAGGCGATGTTGAAAATCCGAAAGGTGGAGTGAGAGGGGTGATACCTGGGAAAATGAGGTATTAAAATTGATTGCAGTTTTTTGTGTCATTATGGCATGAAGTAGTATTGTGTTTGTGACATAATGTCTTAAAATTGGAGTTGGTATATATTTTGTCAAAGAATAGGCAAAACATATATTTATGAATACATTATTACAATCAGTCAATAAATTTGTCGACAACATTACGGTAACAGACCGGCAAGAAGAAAATATTAAAAATTCGTTTGATAACTTGAAAGATAATTTGCTGAAAGATGATAGTGGATTATCGGTAAAAGAAGTTTTTTTAAACGGTTCCTACGAACGAGATACTATTATCAGACCCCTCGATGATATTGATTTGTTCGCCGTAATTGATGATAGCGATTATTTTGACAACGGTAAAGATCCGAATTCACAAACAGTATTAGCAAAATTTAAAAATTATTTGAACAGTATTCATGACTATGAAGGCAAAGTAAAACAAGACCGTCCGTGCGTTACTGTCAGCTTGTCAGATAAAAAATTTGATGTTTTACCGTCATTAAGAAAAGCGGGAGCTTTATATATCCCTAATGACGATTTGAAGGGTTGGACATTTACCGATCCTAAAACACATACAGAACAGCTTAATGAGATACATAGACGAAGAAATTATAAAGTAAAAGGAGTTGTAAAAGCTGTTAAGCATTGGAAACGCGAAAGCGGTCAAAATATACCTTCATTTCATATAGAAGAAATTGCAATAGGGATTTTTAATTTTTATGAATTTGCTAATTATGAAGAAGGCATCCGCTTGTGGTTTGAGCATGCAGAAGGTTTCTTGCAGAGTAGTAGATTTAAGTCTTATGATGAATATGACAAAGTGAAGAAAAAGATAGGCGCGGTTAAAGTTAGTCTTACTGATGCAAAAAAACTAAATGATGACAATAAAGTGGGAGAAGCGATGAAAATATGGAAAGGAGTTTTTGGTAGAGAGTTTCCCGTTTTAGATGAAGAAGAAGCAAAAAATATTGCGGAAGCTTCGAAAAACGGAAGATTAAAATATAGTGCAACAGCAGGATTGTCAACCATTGCAGGTTCGGCAATGTCTGCATCAAAAGGGTTCTATGGAGATATATAACAAACGTGCCCATGCGAATCCATTTGTTCAAATAGGAGCGATGAAGTCTAAATATCCCCAATTCAAATCAAAAAGGATTGGAGACAATGTCGTATTTACCGGAGAATTATTTATAAAACCAGAATTGCCTCAATACACCGTATCCATTGAATATAATGGTAACAATAGGCCCAAAGTAAAGGTGATTTCCCCCGATTTGGTCGAAAAGCCACCACATACATTTTCAGACAAAAGTCTCTGCTTGTATCATTCAAGCAATTTTAATTGGAGTGCAGAAAAATTGATTGCAAAACAAATAATGGATTGGACTATTGAATGGATCTACTTTTATGAGTATTGGTTACAAACTGGTAATTGGATTGGTCCCGAAGTCCCCCATAATAATGTAGATAAAAAAGATGAAACAAATAGTGCCTTTTAAAAGTTCTTTTGACAAAGCGAAAAAGTTTGATGTTTGGAGCGGCCTTTTGACATACATCTCTGCTGCTCTTTTTTTGATTGTTTTTGTCTTAGAATTATTTTCTCAAAACTCTACAACAATTCTATGGATTGACAGATTAAATTGCATCGTTATTGTTTCTTATATCATATTGGAATTTATTACAGATTGTATTCATTCTTCTGCAGAAACATATCGGCGGGCGGATTTAGTAGATAACGCATTTGGCTGCAAACTTGCAGCAAATCGCAGTGAAGATTATTATACAAATGATGAATTACAAAAAGGATTGTACAAACTGGGCGTAAATAGTTTTGAAAGTTGTTTTTTCTCATATAAAATTGCTGCGGAATCACAACACTGTATGTGGTGGAAAGCAGTATTTTTTGCGATGCTATTCTTTTTTTGCGCTATTTTTGGTTATAATAAAGGTGTAATCTTTATTATACAATTATCATTACCATTAACTGTAATTTTGCAAGCAATAAAACAGCAAAAATTTGTATCTCATTTAAAAAATATATATGATAATTATAGAAGTATTTTTGATACCTTAAACGGTAAAAATACCATCTCTCAAAACGATTTCGCCAAATTGACAAAAGAGCTTTTAGAATATGAAGGGACAATTTCATGGGCAAATCTTTTGTTAGATGAGAAAAAATACAAAGAAATGAATGAATCATTGTCGCAAGAGTGGAGACAAATTAAAATTGATTATAGAATAGGTTCGTAGAATTTCCCGTCAGATCAAATTAAGCGGTGAAACCGAGCAAGAAATTTCAAAAATTGCGACAACAATCTCTGATCGTTTAGAATTCGTCACCAAAAGAAAAGCTGAATTAGCCGAAGTAGAGAAACAATTGCAAGAATTGGAAACAGAGCAAAACGATTTGCTTTTGCAATCGGGATTAAGTGCAGATTTACTTGATAAGAACTTTTCCGATTTAAGGGGATTTTTCGATGCTAAAAGTCGTGCTGAAAGCCGTGTCTCAGAATTGGAAACTACATTGAAGTTTAAGGAAAGTTTGAAATCGGAAATTCAAGAAAAACTTTCGCAACTTGAGCCTACAAGTTCCATGACGCAGGTTTTTCAGCGTGTTCACACAGCATTTGAAAGAATAGCTAAAGCTTTCGTAAACGCCAAAGAACAAAATATCAACAACTTCCTGCAAATGCTTGAAACCGTGTCAAACAACTATTTGCAGAAGCTAAACAAGAATGACTTTTACGGAATCATACGCATCCGAAAAACCCTTAACAATTCCGCTCGCATAGAACTTTATAGCGACAATGGCACACGCATCGAGAATCCTAATGGTGCGCTGAAAACTACAATGTATATGTCTGTACTTTTTGCCATCTCGCAAATAACCACTTTGAAACGTGAACAGGACTACCCGCTTATTTTCGATGCTCCAACTTCATCGTTCGGTGGATTCAAAGAAGATACATTCTACAATGTGATTGACACTATTGACAAGCAATGTGTCATTGTCACAAAGGATTTGCTCAACATCGACAAAGCTACGGGACAAAAAATGTTGGATTACGACACAATTGACAAGCTTTCATGTTCTGTTTACAGAATTGAGAAAGTTGAGCCTTTTGATGACAAGGACTTGTCAACCATTCAAACAATTGTTAAACACGTAAGATAAAAATCATGGCAGCAGAGAAATTATACGATTTGTGGGCAAACCGAAATCCACAATGGGAAAAGAGATACGAAGACAATATCATCAAGAACTTCTGTGACTATGGGCGTGGTGCTACATCGTTACGCGAGGACAGAGGCAAGATTTTTGGCGGTGGCTACGAAATCTTCATTGTTGCTTTTTTCATAGGCCTGTATTATAACCAAAAGCGTCCACTCATTGATGACACACAAAAACGCAAGACTTTTGGGTAGCCCATCCAATATTGGGGCAACTTGGATTCTGTTAAAGGCAGAAAAGCATATCCTAAACTTCGGGAATTCATTTTCACCGCTTTAATTGCAAGAACAGATATTGATTTCATTGCATTGGAGAAAGGCGAAATGACATCGCGCAAAGCCGTTGACATGCTCATCCAAACTATGGAAGAATATGCCAACTGGGGTTTCCATTTCATGGAAGACAAGCTTATCGATGAGCCCAATTATTTCTTCCGCGAAACGGCATTCCTAGAAGTTTTCCTGGCTTTCGATGCCTCGGCAGGAGAAAGCACAGACGAAGACGAACCCGAACCGTTGGATTGAGCAACAATTCGCGTTTGTTCCATACAAAAAGGTTGGTTTACGAATCCGTAGTCAACCTTTTTCATTTTATTGCTGTCCGCTAAGAAATCGTTGCGAAGCTCATAGTAAATTAAAATTCAATGAATTATGTTCTTTTGCTAAATGTGGGGTTTGCTTTTTAATAATTTCATAATCATCACAATCTCAACAAAAAGCAAAGATACTGAAGTGTTGAAAGCTTGACTGGGGAGGGCGCGGTGGCCACGGGCAAGATGCGGGGCAGCGTCTGCCAAAGAGACGGACTAAAGGCTTGACCTTCACGAAATTGCGTTTATGACATATTTCCTGAAGGTCAAGCCTTTAGGCTGGCTGTGCGTTGGGCCGATTATCTTGCCCTTGACTCTTTGGTTACTTTCTGGTCAAGCAGAAAGTGACAAGAAAATGACAGTTCGACTGTCCGTTAAACTTTTAGCGGACACCAATATTTTCATTTTGTCTATTCCTCCACCTTATCCTCATCCCCAAGCATCACGCCGCAGTTCGGGCAGCAGCCTAAGGCGTCGGTTGAGAATGTGCCGCCACATTCGCAGTCGTCCAAGGGAACCCAGCCAAGACTGAGATCGAAGTTTTGCGATTTGCCGCAACGGGGGCAATACATGGTGCCACGGCCTTGTATGTCAACGCCATAGGAACGGTTGAAGCGGTGGCCGCATTGGTGACAGTGAAATGTGATTTGCATGGCTTGTTGCTGTTTGTGGAGAGAAGTGGTGATAAAAAGTTTTATTGGTGTCCGCTAATAGTTTTCCCTTTCATCACCCATCTTCCAAACGAAACCACATGCACTATGCCTTCATCCACCTTTATTTCCTCGTTTTCCTCGCGGGTTATGATGAAGCCGTCGGCCAACGAATAGGCTTTCATGGCAGAACATACGCCGTCTAGTTCCCGCTGACGGGTCTTTTCGTCTTGCAGTGAAACAGACACTTGATAAGCCTCAGTTATATGCATTCCGTCGCGTACGATGAAATCACATTCGTTGCCGTCGTTATGGTAGAACAGTTCCTTTCCGCGACGACGCAACTCTACATACACAGCGTTTTCAAGTCGTGTGCCTTCGTTCTTGCTGAAACTGAATCCTATGGTGTTGACAAGTGCATTGTCGATGAAATAGATTTTTTTCGCACTTTTTATCTGTTCACCAATCTTGACATCGTATTTCGATAGTTGTCCCACCAAGTAGGTCTCTTCCAAATAAGAAATGTAATCCTTTATCGTTTCCGAACTCTTCACGCCAACTGCTTTTGCTACTGAGTTGTATGAAAATAGATGAGTGGCATTGCTTATCAAGTAGTACATTGTTTCCTTTATTGGTTTCTCGGTCTGCAATTTGTACCTTACTATTATGTCACGATACAGGATGTCGTTGTACAACGATTTCAGATATTCCACGTTCTTGCTTTTGATGTATTGCGGAAATCCACCTTCACGGAGATAGTCGCTTTGAATGTTCTGCAACATTGCCCTGCCTTCAATGGTGTATAAAGTATCGCGATTTATTTCTGTTCCCGATAGAGCCATGTATTCAGCAAACGAAAAAGGATAAACTTCTTTGCTGACATGCCGCCCGGTGAGAAGCGTGCCCAATTCTCGGCTCAACATTTTTGCATTGCTGCCAGTCACAATGACTTTGTTGCCATGTTTGTATAGCCTGTTGACAAAATGCTCCCATCCGTCAACCATTTGAATTTCATCAAAATAAAACGTGTGTTGCAAGCCAAAATCTTCAACAAACACATCGTATAACGTTTGAAAATCATCAACCGTAAAATGCAGCAATCTGTCATCATCAAAACTAATGAAATAATCCTTTTCATTGCGTTTGGCACGTATTTGCTGCATCAACACGGATTTGCCGCAACGACGGACTCCGGTTATTACTAAAACTTCGGGACAGTCAACGAACTGCTGCTCAATATGCCGTTCTATTCCTAAATCAGGGAATAAGTTCCGCTGGTCATATATTACCTGCCTTATTTGTTCTTTTGCTACCATAAATCATTTATTTTTGCTGCAAAAGTACAAAAGTTTCGATTGATAATCGCAACTTTTTTGAAAAAATCCATATTTACAATCGTGATTTTATGAAAAATATACCGATTGGCAATTGTGATTTGTTATAAAACCGTTTTTATTTCCCGATGCAGAATCTAGAAAAGATGGTTCCTAAAACCTCATCCGTCGTCACTTCGCCCGTGATTGTGCCCAAGTGATGCAAGGCGATGCGCAGGTCTTGCGCCACCAAATCGGTAGGGATGTTGTCGGCAAGCGACTGTCTTACGGCCTTTAGACTCTCCAAAGCGTTGCGCAAGGCCTCGTAATGGCGCAGGTTCGTGACCAAAGTGGCGTTGGCGTCGAAGTCGCTTTTGCAAGTGCTTAGTTTTGAACGCAATTCCTCCAAACCGATGCCTTGTTTGGCTGATATAAGCATGATTTCGGCGTGCCCGATTTCGATCTGCAAATCGTAGCGCAAACGGTCGCACTGCCCATTGAAAGCCCCCTGAGCTTGTCGAAGGGTTTCGGTGGAAATCTGTTCCGTTACCTTTTGGTCAATCTTGTTCATGAGCAAAAACAGAACCTGTTGCGTTAAATCGGTCTTTTCCAGAATGTTGCGTGCCGCCTCGCGCATGTCGCCGTAATCTTTTGTGGCATCCAGCATCCCGATGACGATGTCGGCTTCGGAGAGTTTCTTGTAACTGCGTTCAATGCCGATTTTCTCGATGGTCTCATCCGTCTCGCGCAAACCAGCCGTGTCGATGAAACGGAACAAAGTGCCGTCGATGTTGAGCGTCTCTTCAATGGTGTCGCGGGTCGTGCCGGCAATGTCGCTTACGATGGCGCGTTCTTCGCCAAGCAAGGCGTTGAGCAAGGTGCTTTTGCCCGTGTTGGTCTCGCCAACGATGGCTACTGGAATACCGTTTTTGATGGCATTGCCCAAACGGAACGATTCAGTCAGGCGGGTGATGTGTGCAACGGCTTGGTCGAGGAGAAAATTGAGTTGGGAGCGGTCGGCAAACTCCACGTCTTCTTCGCTGAAATCGAGTTCCAGCTCCATCAGGGCGGTGATTTCCAACAACTTGTCACGTAGCGTCTTCAGTTCGTTTGAGAAGCCGCCTTTCATCTGGTTCATGGCCACACGGTGTGCGGCGGCATTTTGCGAAGCGATGAGGTCGGCGATGGCTTCGGCTTGTGCCAAATCGAACTTGCGGTTGACGAAAGCGCGGCGGGTGAACTCGCCTGGTTCAGCCATGCGGCAGCCTTTTGCGATAAGTGCCTGCAACAGACGCTGTTGGATGAAAACCGAGCCATGCACGCTGATTTCAGCGGAGTCTTCGCCCGTGAAGGAATGTGGGCCTTTGAAAAATGTCACCAAAACCTCGTCAAGCATATCGTCACCATCCACAATCTGACCGAAATATGCCTTGTGCGACAGCATTTTATCCATGTCGAAGGCTTTGCCGTTTTGCTGAAAGAGCTGTGCGACGATAGGGAAGGCATGACTGCCCGAAATCCTGATGACGGCAATGGCGCCCATGCCGTGTGCAGTGGCTATGGCGCAAATCGTGTCTTCGTTCATGATGTTGACTTGCATGGCTGTAAATTTTGCGCAAAAATAGGAAAATTTGGTTTTCACAAAACTCACAAAACCATGACAAAACTCAAAAGGAAGGTTTTGTGAAATCAAATCACTTCAATTCCGTAAACGGCAAGCAATCCAGGCAGACCCTGCAAGGCGAACTTGGCTTTCTTCAAGCGGTTTTCGTTCGGGTTGATAAGATAGTTGAAGGCCGTGCTGAAATCAGTTTCTTCCAAATTGGTTTTCAGGAAGATGGAACGCGTCATGTCGCAATCCTTGAAGACGGATTTTTTCAGGTTGCACTGTCCGAAATCAGCCTCAATGATGCGGCATTTGTCGAAATGCGTACCTTGCATGTTAAGACCTTGAAAAGAGGTGTATTGCAAGTTGCAATCGCTGAAAGCTACGCTGAATGTGAACTTGTTGGAAGCCGAAAAATTCGCTCCCGTCAGCTTGCAACTCTCAAAAGCGACCTTGTTCCACGATGTGCCCGACATTTTGCACAGACTGAAATTGCAGGAAATGAAACGGCAGGCCTCGAAATTCACTTTGCCAAAGATGATTTCCGTGAAATCGCAGTGCTGAAACGTGCAATGAAAATACTCTTCATCGAGCTCTATGACTCTAAAATCTAAGTCTTTATATGTGATATCTTCTTTCATGTTGGGCTTTTTTGACTTTTTAGACAATTAGACTTTTGGACTATTTGACAATTAGACTTTTGGACTTTTGGACTTTTGGATTGCGAGGCTACGAGACTTCGAGGTTTTCGAGATTCCCGCTCATTGAGCTGGGTGCTGAGTTGGTCGAAGTAGTCGAAATGAGATTTGAACAATTTTGGGTGCCATTTTGAAACTTTTTAAATCATTGAACCGTCCCTTCGACAAGCTCAGGGAGCTAAATCCTCCTAACTCCAAATTCCTCACTCCTAACTTTTTCACTTTCCATTTCATTTCAAAAACAAACCGATTTGTTCCGCCTTGATTTTTTTCGCAATAATGCGTTTTTCCCGGTCTAAAACATATATTAAAGGTGTGTTTTCGATGCAATAGGCGTCGGTGGGGTCGAGGCCGCGGGAATGGAAGGCGCTCACGTTGATGAAACTGTTTTCAAAAGGCTGAAAGTCATAGTTCATGTCGACAGCGTAAACGCTCACATTCTGATGCTCACGGCTGATGGTTTCAAGAGTCTGCGCTTCTCCGGCACACACATCACATTCATGATCGTAGAAGAAAAGGATTAAATAATCCGATTCAAGTGCTTGTGTGTCAATGTATAATCCGTTTTTGTCGGGCAATGACAATGCGGGTGCTTCGTTGAAGAGCGCTAATCTTTTCAGATCGCCAGAATGTGCCTCAATAAAAAAGTAAGCGGCTTCGTTGAGCAAGGCATTATCGCGGTTTTTTAGAATGTATTCGTCTGCCAGATGTATAAATATCTCATCATGAGTCATATACACGGGATGCTCGAATTTATTGAGCAGGAAAAGCAATGTGAAATCCTTGATGACTTTATTCTGTATCTTGGCTAAAAAACGGTCAATTTCAAGCTTGATGGAGTCGGGCAGAGGTGCCACCACTTTGTCGAAAAAGGCATCGATGCGATTGGCGTATGCCTGGTTGCCATAAAGCGAACTGTCGTTCAATTGACAATTATCCCAAAAATGGTCCTTGTAATATTGATAGGATAAGTGTCTGTCATTCAATATGGAATCGGGTAGGACTGGGTCATTCAGCAAGCCTTGCGACTGGCAGCAAACCCTTGTGCCGAGGATTGAAAACAACAATATCAGGCAATATGTGACGACCGATTTACGCATAATCAGCCGCGAAGATACAATTTTTTGTAGATTTGCGGGTTGTTTAGGAAATGAGAAAAACGGTTTTACATATTTTGGCACTCTTGCTGCTGCTTTCGGGCTGTCATTCGCGTCGCGAAGCGAAGTGTGTTTTGCTTCAGGCGGAATCGGTGGTGGATAATGCTCCTGATTCGGCATTGGCGTTGCTTGAGTCTGTCGGTCATCCGGAAGACCGTTTCGGCAAAGCGGATTTCATGCAGTTTGAAGTCATTCTTGTAAAGTCTAAATACAAGTGTTACAAGCCAATATATGCTGACACTTTAATCTTTGATTCATATCATTTTTTTCTTGACGAAAAGGATTTCGCCAAGGCATCGCAGGCCGCGCTTTACGGTGGTTGCGTCAATGTGGAACGAAACCATTTCGATGCTGCCATGGAATGTTTTAAGAATGCCGATTTTTATGCCGAAAAAGTCTCCGATTCTTCTTGCTGCGCTTTTTCCCAATATTATATAGGTGATTTGCTGAATCAGCAAGGTGATGAAAATCAAGCCATTGATGCGTATCGTCAGTCGGAAAGGCTTTATGGAATCGACTACAGCCGCAAGTCGCGTTGTCTCAATGCGATGGCGATGATGTTTCTGGTTTTGGGTGAAACGGATTCTGCCTTTTATTATTTGGATTCGGCTATGGAAATGGCCGAGACGAAAGGCTGCCAAAACATGAAATCTGCTTTGTTGAACAATTATTCGGTTGCCTATCAGCAGATTGGCGATTTTGGCAATGCGGAAAGATGTCTGAAACAAGCCATAAATGAAGTCGATGCGTCGCAACGGCCTATCGCTTATCTTAATTTGGCGAAAGTGTATCAACGAAGCGGCCAAAGCGATTCGCTGAAAGTTTATAAACAATTGCTTCTGAATGGTTTGGATAGTCTTACTTCAAGTCAGGAAACAAGGGCGGCAATCTATGCTTTCCTGTCGAGTGCGGCAGCTTCGGAAGGCGATTTTGAAAGTGCCTATCAATATGAATTGCAGCACGGAAAGGTCACGCTTGACATTATGGAGGAAAGGGAGCGCAGTTCGGTTTACGATATCCAGCAGAAATATGATTTCGAGGCGCAGCAAAACAGGCACAACCTTGAAATGTTGCGTCGATTGCGGGTCATCATAGTGCTTGTAATTGTGCTTTTGGCCGCCATGATTGCCGTTGCCGTTTTGGTTGGCATCGCATTGAAACGCAAACGGATAGAAGCGGAATTGAACGGCAAATTGCTGGAATTGAAGCGCCAGAATGAAGAACAGCAGAAACAACAGCATTTGCGCGACAGCCAGTTTGCATCGTTGGAAAAGGATGAATTGCTTCAGAAACTGAATGTCGCCATTCAGATGCTTTCGCTGTCAAACAACAAGTCCAATCCTATGCTTTTCAAGGATTTGGAGGCAAAGGTGTATGAAGGAACAGCGCCTTGGGAATACATTGAAATGGTTTTCAACCGGCTGAATCCTGGCTGGACGGAGAACATCCGCAAGCAATATCCCGATTTGTCGGAGGTGGAATTCAAGTATTGCCTTTTGTCGCATTTCAGCCTTTCGCGGCAGGAATTTGCCAACGCGATGGGGTGCAGCGTGTATTATATCGACAAAATCAGGGCGAATCTGAACAAGGATTTGCACTGAAAAAGTTTGTACTAAATTTGTTTAAATCATTGATTTTCAAATCATATTTTGAGAAAAAGTTTGTACTGACTTTGCAAACTGCTTTTTCTTCGGTTTTGTGCCGTATTTTTGCGGCAAATAAATTCAAATGCGTATGACACGAAAAATCCATTATCTGTTGGCCATCGTTTTTGTGGCTTTTTTGGCAACTTCCTGTAAGAAGGATAACGGAAACAACTATCCGAATGAAACGAAAATCGACATTAAAGGCTCGTTGATGAAACCCGACCAGCGTACCGAGGATGTGACCGCCGGCCTTAATGAAAGAACGCTTTATGTGCGCTTCTTTAAGGATTATGACGAAACCGAGGTCTCAATCTTGAGTTTGAATGGCGAGAAACTTTTTGGCGTTACGACCGTTCCGCAGCGCAAGTCGGAAGTGCAGGTTTATCTCGGCAACCAGTTGGCAGGCACCTACAATCTTCGCATCGAAAACAATGAAGGCTTCCTTGAAGGGGAGTTTGAAAT
>JAZQPN010000097.1:0-3261 GCA_045628585.1 Bacteroidales bacterium
TGAAATAGCTTCACCTGGGCAGTTCTTAGCGCACTTGCCGCAGCCGATGCACTTTTCCTTGTCGATTTCGTAGTTCATCAACTTCTTGCAGACGCCAGCACGGCACTTCTTGTCGACGACGTGTTCAACGTATTCATCCCAGAAGTTGTCGAGGGTTGAAAGGACAGGGTTTGGTGAGGTTTGACCCAGACCGCAAAGAGCAGCGTCCTTAATGACGGCTGCGAGGTTGCGGAGTTCCTGGAGGTCTTCCATTGTACCATTGCCTTCAGTGATCTTGGTGAGGATTTCAAGCATACGCTTGTTACCGATACGGCATGGCGAGCACTTACCGCAGCTTTCTTCGCAAGTGAATTCGAGGTAGAACTTAGCGATAGCGACCATGCAGGAGGTTTCGTCCATGACGACCATACCGCCAGAGCCCATCATTGAGCCGGCAGCCACGAGGCTATCGTAGTCAATCTGAGTATCGAGGTGCTTAGCAGTCAAGCAGCCGCCTGAAGGGCCACCTGTCTGGACGGCCTTGAATTGACGGCCACCCTTAATGCCACCACCGATTTCATAAATGATGTCGCGGAGGGTTGTTCCCATAGGAACTTCGATCAGACCGACGTTGTTGATCTGGCCAGCCAAAGCGAACACCTTTGTACCCTTTGATTTTTCTGAACCGATTGTCTGGAACCAGTCAGCACCCTTTGTGATGATGATCGGGATGTTGGCGAAGGTTTCGACGTTGTTCACGTTTGAAGGCTTCATGTTGTAGCCAGCAACAGCTGGGAACGGTGGCTTGAACGTAGGTTCACCACGCTTACCTTCCATGGAGTGGATCAGAGCTGTTTCTTCACCGCAAACGAATGCGCCGGCACCGTAACGGAGTTCGATGTCGAAATTGAAGCCAGTGCCGAGGATGTCTTCACCGAGGAGACCATATTCGCGAGCCTGAGCGATAGCGACTTGCAGACGGTGGATAGCCAAAGGATATTCAGCACGGATGTAGACCAAACCGTGGGTAGCGCCGATTGCATAACCGCAGATAGCCATAGCTTCGACGATTGAGTGCGGGTCGCCTTCCATGATGGAACGGTCCATGAACGCACCTGGGTCGCCTTCGTCGGCGTTGCAGATGACGTACATTTCATCGCACTTGTTCTTTGCGCAGAGACCCCATTTCACGCCGGTCGGGAAGCCAGCGCCGCCACGGCCACGGAGACCTGACTTGGTGACTTCGTCGATGACCTGCTGAGGTGTCATTTCGGTCAAGCACTTGCCGAGACCTTCGTAACCGCCACGTGAGATGCATTCGTCGATGTCTTCAGGATTGACGAAACCGCAGTTACGCAAAGCGATACGGAGCTGCTTACGGTAGAAGCCCATGTGCTTTGAGTCAGCAACGTGTTCTTGGTTTTCAGGATCCAGATAAAGAAGATCCGTAACCTTACGACCCTTGATGATATGTTCGTTGACTATCTTTTCAACGTCTTCAGGTTTAACTTGGGTATAAAAAGTGTTGTCAGGCATGATCTTGACGATAGGTCCCTTTTCGCAGAAACCGAAGCAACCTGTCTTGATTACCTGAACTTCATCTTGCAAGCCCTTCTCGGCCAGGATGGTCTCGAAGTTCTTGACGATCTGAGCACTTGCTGATGCCTGGCAACCAGTACCGCCGCAGCAGAGCACGTGCATCTTAATTTTTGTCATATAAAGTCCTCCAATTAAAGATTAACCAATTGTTTCATAGTTCACAGGGATGATACCTTCCACCATTTCGTTGTTCATGACATACTTGGTGAGGATTTCATCAGCCTTGTTGTTGTCGACATGACCGAATACCAGCGGGTCTCTGCCTGGGCACTTCACTTCGATGGTCGGTTCTGCGTGGCAGTAGCCCATGCAACCGGTCTGTGTGAAGACGACGGCGAGTTTCAGTTCGTCGGCCTTTTCCATCATGTGTTCCATAACTTGCTTTGCGCCAGCGGCGATACCGCAAGTTGCCATTGCGACCTTGATTTGAACTAACGAGTCAGGATCGTTGCTCTTTTCGCGAAGGTCAAGATTAGACTGAAGCTTTTCTCTCATAGCTTTCAGTTCTGCTAAAGACTTAACTTTTGCCATTTTATTCTCCTTTTTATAGGTTATTACTTGAGTTTATTCCAAATTTATAAGGTTGAAATCCGATTTCCCGAAATTCGGTGCAAATATACGCATATTTTCCCAATAATTCCAAATAATAACAGGTGAATTTATTCATTTCAAAAAACAAAATAACTTATTGTAAACCAACCATTTTTACAACAATTCAACTTTCATTTTCATAAATTAGAATCTTTCTAATTTAGAACATGGGGCAGTTAAACTGCTACGACAATTATTTTTACTTAATTTTTTTCTTAGAGAAAAGATTATTTTGCTTTAATTTGCACATTGTATCAAGCAACAATTCATTCGCTAACATCAGTTTAAAAAGAAAAATAAAAAAAATGAAAAAGCAATTATTCACCATCATTTTGGCTTTATTGGCCATCACAGGTTTTGCACAGAAAAAAGAGAACAAAGACTCAGGCTGGCACAACGAAGGATTCTTCCAATACGACTACAATCTTTCCACTAGCGTTTGGGACGGTTACAGCCGCCATTACGCTTTCGGCGACCGCTTTTATTATGGCGACGTTTACAACATCGGGTTCGGCATCAGCGCCGATTTCTACCGTTTCCGCCGCACGAAGGAATTCCTCAGTCCAGACCAGGACGTAAATCACAGGATTGCAGTCCGTTCCTTGCAGATTAAAGCCGAAATCTTCCAGCGCATCGCCATCAAATCATGGGGCATGAACTGGGACCTTGGCGCATACGGCGGCATTGGCCTTACCCGAAAGGTCAGAGACTATGCAGACTACATTCCAACACCAGAAGACCATTACTATTACGACAATCAGATTGTCACCCATTACTCGGGTTGCAAAAGCATGAACCAGTTCCAATACGGCGTTACCACACGCATCGGCAAAGACTTCGACGGCATCCGCGTATCGCTTATCGGCTATTACCGTTTGTCGGACATCGTGACAATAGGCGATCCTTTGCTTGGCTATCAAACCGACCAGCCTTCGCCATGGAGCATCGGCTTGGAGCTTGCCTTCTGATTAACGACATAGCAAAGAAATAAAAAGGCGAAATGTGTGGCGCAACAGTCACGGCATTTCGCTTTTTTTGTTTTTCAACAGGAACTGCTTTTCCGAAAGGATAAAAAAACTATTTTTGCGAAAT
>JAZQPN010000098.1:0-3458 GCA_045628585.1 Bacteroidales bacterium
CGCCGTGTACAAATCGTTGTCCTCCATCATGCCTTCGTGAATGACGACATTTTCCTTTTCCTTCTTCTCCGCATCAAGCACTTTGTTCAATTTTGTTTCCTGATAAGCCTTCACGCTGAAACCATCCTTGCAAGCCTCCAAACAGCTGCCTTTCACAAAAATGTCTTCTTTCAGTTGGTTTAAGGCTTCCTTGATCTGCTCGTTGACAGCCTTGTTATCGGTCTTGAAAGGCAGTTCCAAAAGGCCTTTTGCAATGGCTTTCAGATGCTCACTGAAATAAACAACGCCTTTTTTCAGGCGTTCCTGCAAAGCTTCATTCTGTTCGCATGATGGAATCTCCGCATGCAATTTCCTGATTTGTGTCTCAAACTTGAACGAAACCTCACACAATTCCTCGTGGATTTGCGTCCTGCGGTGCGACAAATCCTGAATCATTTTGCTCTCAAAAAGCGTGTCGTTGGTAATGATGACTTTATTCAGTTTGCCAAAATCCTGATAAAGACCCATGAAGTCGATCAGATCGAGCATACACGACAACTCATATTCGTGGCGCAAACCATCGACTTTTTCCTGCGTCGGCTCCAATTCGGGCATCTTGTTCACGAAATTGTCGACGGAATAATCGCTGACCAAAGCATTGGAATAAATCTTGGTTTTCAAGACGAGACCTTCCAGCGAAGTGCAGCGGCTCAAGGCAACGTAAACCTGACCATGGGCAAAGGCCTGACCGGCATCCACAATGAGTTTGTCGAAAGTCAAGCCTTGGCTCTTGTGAATCGTAATCGCCCAAGCCAAACGCAAAGGAATCTGCTCGAAACTGCCGATTTCCTTTTCCTCGATTTCGTTGTTTTCGGGATTGATGCTGTACTCGAAATTCTGCCATTTCACGCGCGAAACCGTGATGTGTTCCGAACCGCTTTTCACGCAAAGCGTCTTTTCTTTTTCATCGTAACTGACTAAGGTTCCGATTTTTCCGTTGAAATAAGCCTTTTCGGGATTCGGGTCGTTTTTCACAAACATCACCTGCGCCCCGATTTTCAGTTCCAAATCTTCTTTGGTCGGATAAGTGTTTTCGGGAAATTGCCCTTTCACTTCCGCCGTGAAATGCAAGGTCTTCTCTTTCAGCGCCGCCAGTTTCGTATCGTTGATTTCATCGGCCTGATAATTGTGTGTGGTCAAAGTGATGTAGCCTTCATCGTCCTTCGGATTGAAATTCGGCTTGAAACGTGCGTTCAGGACATTCAGGCAATCGGCATCCATTTTATTGTTTCTCACTTTGTTAAGAATCGAAATGAAATCCATGTCGTGCTGACGGTAGATGTGTTCCAATTCCACGCAAATGTAGGAGGTCTTTTGCAGGACATGGCTGCCGAAAAAATACACTGTATTATAATAAGGTGCAAGAATCTCCCACTCTTCCTGTTTGGCCACGGGCGCCAGCTGATGCACATCGCCAATCATGAGCAGCTGCACGCCGCCGAATGGCTTTTGCGAATGGCGCGCACGGCGCAAAACCGAATCGATGGCATCCAGGACATCGGCACGCACCATACTGATTTCATCGATGACCAGCAGTTCCAGGCTGCGCATCAATTTGAGTTTGTTTTTTCTAATCTTCTGGAATTGTGCTGCCAGCGATTTCGGATTGGCCGGATTGTCATTTTGCACGTCTTCAGGAAGTTGCGGACCGAAAGGCAACTGGAAAAACGAATGAATGGTCTGTCCGCCCGCATTGATGGCGGCAACGCCCGTCGGGGCCACGACGACCATGCGCTTGGCTTTCTTCAATTGAAGATTACGCAAGAAAGTCGTCTTGCCCGTGCCCGCCTTCCCCGTGAGGAAAATGTGCGAATCGGTGTATTGGACTAATTCTTCAACAAAGTCAAGTTTCTTGTTTACAAAGGTTTGCGTTGCCATGGATTGTGCCGTTTTGGAGATGCTAAAGTAATTCATTTTTGTCGGGATTTTGGGATTATTTGAAAAAATGATGCTGATATTCGGATTAATTGTATTTTTGCAACCAGTTGGTCGCGGAAACGGAAAGAAAAATGAATTGATTATCAAGACGTAAAGGGACGGCCTTTTGGATGTACCCCCCGCGATAACAAGATTCAACCCCTCTGCAAAGAGGGGTTTTATGTTTTCCGTTTGTATAAGGTGTGAAAAGCCAAACTCTTTCTCCCTGTCCGTATTTCTTCCACATAATAGTAACTCATGCCAATAAGTTTTTCATAAACAAGGACTTCCATATTATGCCGTTTCGTTTTTGTCGTTGAAAATTCAACTTTATCACGATTCCGTATTATGTAAGGGATAAGCAAATAGTCTTCGATTGACAAAGGCAAACGGTCATTACTTTGTGTGCCATGGCGTTTTTCAGAGTGTCGCACTCCTGATGTTTCAATAACGTGCTTGTAACCTTTCAAATCTATCCCATGCTGAGCTGCGATTTTCAACAATTCGTCATCAACAACATCATCAACAATTGAAAACTTATACTCACAGTTTTCATCTATCAGATGTACGAAATCCTCAAACGATACTTTATTATTGAACTTCTTATCAAATGGTTTCTTTTCATCCATATCAATCAATTTTACGATGCAAAGAAACATCATCCCACCCGAACAAATCCGACAACAAACGTTTGTAGTCGACTGTAAGCGTTTGCTGTCGGATATATTATTGTAAATCAAATTGATGAATAATTATCGGTGATTTGCGTTGAGGTGAAAAAACGCCAATTATCATAAATCAAACGTTAATTGTTTGAATGATTAACATGGAAAAACTGCAAATTTTAATCCAACAAATCCATGTCCGCCTCAAAAACCAAATTCTCCGAAAGTCGAAGCCGGCAATCCATCGCCATTGACCAGATTGGCATCGGTTGTAGGTTGCCAACCGTAACGCACGAAGCGTGGATTTTGGATGCTGTCGTTCCAAACTTTCACCTGATTTCCAACGACTTCTGCATTGGCAGGCACAAAACGTCCTTCTTGTTCAGCAATTTCGAAAGTGCGCAAAGGTTGGCCGTCGCTGGCGTGAAGACCTTCTGCAAAGTCGAAACTGACGAAAATGGCGTTGTCTTTCGTTTCGATGGATTTGAAAAGCGGTCCTGACGGAACCAAATCGAAGCCATACAAATCGTGCAAAGCCCAGCGTGCGAGGCGTTGCCCGACGGCTTTCTTGTGGCGCGGATGCACATCGTATCTGTCGCCGAAATCGGTGCAAACGGCCATGCCTGTATTTTCCAATTGGTTCATTAACAGCCGCTGACTGTTGCGGAAAGCCGGCCAACTCGGTCTGTCGTGGCTCGACAATTGCACAAAATAGAAAGGCAATTTTTCGCCAAAGCAATTGCGCCAGCTTTGCACCAAAAGCGGAAACAGTTTTTCGTGCGTCTCGATGTTGTGCGCATTCGATTCGCCCTGATACCAAATCACGCCCTTGATGGC
>JAZQPN010000099.1:0-2438 GCA_045628585.1 Bacteroidales bacterium
GAAAATCACCATTCATGTCGTGGCCACGGGCACGCAGTCAAGCAAAGTGGTCATCGAATCGGCCAACCAGATTTTCATCAACATCCTCAACCTTGGCGCAAACAAGAAAAACGTGCAAAGCCTTGAAGATTACATCAGCAATGAGGTTTACCGCCTTTGCAGCGATGAGGAAATAAAGCTCAGGCAACCAGAGATAAGGATGCGGAAATGAAGTTGGGGGTTGCAGATTGAAAATATTATTGTTATTTTTGCAGCCGAATTATTCAAAGTGAAAATTATGGCAAAGCCAATTAAAGAAACTCCTATTTTGTTTGGTGATGATGCGAAACGCTTCATTGAAAGGTTGGAAAGCGGACAGAAGGAAACGGATGAAGAACGCGAAACTCGCATTGCCGATTACCTGTTGATAAAGAGTATTTTAGCTTGATGGAACTTATCGACAGGAATAGAATTCTTTCGAACTGTAAAGTCAGAAAACTCAGTAAGGATGAATCCGTAAGTACATTCGACTGTGGAGATTCCGACCTTAATGATTTTCTCCTCAACGAAGCTTTACCATATCGAAAATCAAAACTTGCCGTCACATATATTCTTGAAGATAAGACGACAGAAGAAGTATTTGCCTTTTTTAGTTTGGCGAATGACCGAATATCCATTGTGGATTTTGAAAACAACACTCAGTTTAATCGTTTTAGGAAACAACGCTTTGCCAACCCAAAGCGAATGAAGAGCTATCCAGCCGTGAAGATTTGCCGTTTGGGAGTTGCAAACAGTTTCCAGGGTGCTGGAATCGGCACAATTATTCTTAATTTCATAAAAGGTTATTTTACAGACGATAACAAGACCGGTTGTAGATTCATTACGGTAGACGCATACGCTTCGGCAGTTGCCTTTTATTTAAGAAATGGATTTGCCCCATTGACTGCCGAAGATGAATTTGCTGACACTAGACTCCTTTATTTTGATCTTGACGAATTGGAATGATTCTTAACTTCAGCGCCGACAAAGACAACCTCAGCGACCTGAGCGACTGCATCAGCAACGAGGTTTACCGCCTTTGCAGCAATGAGGAAATAAAGCTCAGGCAGCCGGAGATAAGGATGCGGAAATGAAGTTGGGGGTTGCAGATTGAAAATATTATTGTTATTTTTGCAGCGTTTTTTTGGAAGGTGAAAGAAAGTAATATGCCTAAGTTCAAATATCAAGACGAAATTGACATTGCTATTAGTCAGGGATGTGTGTTACCTGTCTTGCACGAACCTGGCGGGATGATGGCCTATAGGTTTGTCTTTGACCATGAACACCCGAACAATTTCCTTCCTCCATTGAAAATAAAACCACAAAGGCGATTGGACGCTTCAATCAGGGTAACTGGTTACGCTTTGTCATGTTTTGAAGACATGGAAAAAGCGAAGAACCATTATGCAAATCTTGCCAAGACTTTTCAGAACATCAGGACTGTAATTGGCGATTGCCTGAGTAACGGGATAATTGAAAACAATGATGGCTTGGTCGATGACACAATGCTCAGTACCAGCCATTTCAACCTATTTGAATTTGACGAATGCGACTTGAGCAAGAAATTTGAAATACTGTGCAAACTATGAACATTGAGATAAACGGATATCCAATGGAGTTTAACCTCCAAAAACTGATGAAATGCTCTGACCTGATTTATTTTGATGGGCCATTGTTATCACATTATATTGACGATTCCGGCGATAACTATTTGCTTTATTGGCTTGAATCGGACGAAAAATGCAATCGTTGGATGATTGTACGGACTACCATGTCACAAATACAAGATTATACGGCAAAACTTGTGTCACTCCGTGATGTTATCCTCAATCCATGCGATACGTTTGTTTTTGTGACTGACATCGACAACGACTTGAACTGCCAGAATACCAAGTGCGTTCCATTGAAATCAATCCCCGACGAATATCTTCCCGATAAAGATTCTTTCTATGCCTTTCAGATGGAAAATGTTACGGTATATCCAACTTTATACAATCCCCAACTTTTTAAGGTTTTTTTGCGCCAGTTTATTGGTCAAAACATAATGTCAAATATTACCAGCAACATTCCAAATCTTTCCTGCTCAACTTCGGTGTCAACTAAGACAACCTCCGCGACCTGAGTGATTACATCAGCAACGAGGTTTACCGCCTTCGCAACGATGCGGAAATAAAGCTCAGCCGGTTGGATATAAAAACGCAAATTTCCATAAATGAATCATTAATTTCTTGCCAGTCAAATTATTAATGGACAATTATCGGTAATTTGTGGTTGCTAAAATCAGTCATTGCTGTCCGCTAAAAAAACGTTGCAAAGCTCATAGTAAATTAAAATTCAATGAATTATGATCTTTTGCTAAACATGAGGCTTACTTTTCAATATTTTCATAATCATCACAATCTCAATAAAAAGCAAAGAGA
>JAZQPN010000100.1:0-3249 GCA_045628585.1 Bacteroidales bacterium
GAACAGCGGGCGCTTCTCCTCAATGGTGATTTCGGGTAAATTGATAAGGTTGAGGCTGTCCGTCGAAATGGAATCGTTAGTCACCACTTGCGCCATACCTTTCATAAAAAAGGCGGCAAAGACAGTGGTCAGGAAAAATCGGTTTCGTGTTTTCATATCACTTTTGTTTTGCATTGACGCCGCAAAAGTATAATGAAAAAACGCTTGAAAATCAAGCCGTCAAGCACACTACAGACATCCGTTCAAGCGGAGCGAAATTGATAATGAAAATCAACGTATTGCGTGGAACTGGACTACGGAAATTTCACTTATTTTCTTCCGAAATCAACGATTCCATTTCATGAAGCAAAGACTCAACTTTTTCAAAATAAGGCATGACCTCTTGCTCTGTTGCATCAAACATATCATCATAATCACCCGACTGACGCAATTCATATAATCTTGAAATGAGGCGACCATACGATTTGTCTAACAAACCGACAGCAATGAACTGCGAACCTAACAGATGAATTAACCCAGAATGTGTTTTTGAACTCAAATTCTTATCGAGCAGCAATGCCGTTCCCATGTGAAAAACAGCATAATACAACCTGTTTCCCGTCAAATTCCAAAACTTGAGTTTGGCAATTTCCTTCGATTCGTTCAGCACTTCCCAGGCTTTTTGCCTTCTATAAGTGATTAAAGCCTTCTTTTCTTCCGGATTTAACATAACGCAATTTGCTCCTTTGTTACATTTTTATAAAACATGGTGAAACTGCGTCTCTCCCATTCTTTTTTCGAAATCAGGAAAGGATGGATTTCAACATCAAGAAGCCAGCCCAATTCAAAAAACGGGTACGACACCTCATCGTGGTCGGATTCGGTTATATTGTCCTTGTCAAGCACTATCAGCAAATCCCAATCAGAATCTTCGCGAGCATCACCTCGAGCCTGCGAGCCATACAAATAAAGCTTTCCGCCCGATGGAATCACTTTCAGCGAAGCCTCTTTTATTCTTTCTATAATTTCTTCCCTATTCATTTTCAAGTTGATGCCGCAAAAATAAAAAAATCCGACGACATTGTTTATCTTTTATTCAAATAATCTTCAAACTCCTCATTCACCCAAAACCCAACAAACAATCCTCCCAGCCCCACACGAGCTAAAAACTAATGGCTGTTGGCTTCTGGCTTGGCTTCGCCGCGAGTTTGGCTGGCGCAAGCCCAACCGGCGGCGAAGCCAGGCTAAAAGCCAATGGCTATGAGCTAAAAGCCAAAAAATCCTCACTTCACCCAAAACCAAAACACCATTTCGCCTTCAAGGAAAAGTTCCAGTTTGTCGCCGATATGCACCTCACCCACGCCGCGCGGCGTCCCCGTGAAGATGTAGTCGCCTTCCTTGAGCGTCACGAACTGCGAAACGTAGGAAACGATTTTATCGAAACCGAAAATCATGTCGCTACTCTTGCCCTGCTGCACCCATTCGCCATTCAGCTTCATGCCGAAATTGATGCTTTCAGGATTGGGCAGCTCGCTGATTATCCTAAACTCGCCGATAGGTGCCGAACTGTCGAACGACTTGGCGATTTCCCAAGGATGACCTTTGGCGATGCACTCGCGCTGCAAGTCGCGCGCCGTGAAATCGATGCCGACGGAAATGGCATCGTAGTATTTATGCGCGAATTTCTCCGCTATGGAACGGCCCGGCTTGCAGATGCGCAGCACCAGTTCGGTCTCGTAGTTGATTTCCTTCGAGAAATCGGGATAGAAAAAAGGATTGTGCGGCAGCAGCAGCGCCGAAGCAGGTTTCATGAAGAACAAGGGCTTGGTCGGCAAGTCGCGGTCAAGTTCCTCGATATGAGCCAGATAATTTCGTCCTATACAGATGATTTTCATGATGTTGATTTGATGATTTGTTTAACTGTTGAATTGTTATTTGTCGACTGTTCGTTGAGTATAGGTCGCTGAGCCTGTCGAAGCGCATTTTCCGTCCGTCATTTCGACAAGCTCAATGAGCGCTTATCAGGATGCTCAAAACTTCGTCTTTTTTCCGCCCATGCGCAGTTTGATGGAAGTGACCACCTTTTTGGTATAGAGCGGGAAGCTGTTGTTCATAATCCAGGAATAATAAGGCGGCTCCTGACGGAAGACGTCCTCCACGCGCTTGCCCTTGTGCTTGCCGAACATGAAGACTTCCTTGCCCTCGTCGTCATAAATGATTTGTCCCGAAAGGTCGGCATTCTTGTGATGTGCCGAGAACTCCGAAAGCTGTTTCATGTCGTTGGTCGGACCCTGCGACTTCACGCCTTTAGCGTCCTCATATTCAACGCCATCGTAATGGTCGAGCATGGCTTTCAGCACATCGTAAGTGGCTTTCGTGTCGGCACCTGCGCCATGCGCACCCTCCAGTTCGGCATGACAGAAAAAGCGGTAAGCGCCCTTCAATGTACGCGGTTCCATCTTCATGAAAATGTTCATCACATCTATCAGGTCGCGGCCCTTGATGTCGAAGTCGTTATCCACGCGCAAAAACTCCTCAACCAGAATCGGCACATCGAATTTCAGGATGTTGTAGCCCGCCAAATCAGCATTGCCAATGAATCCAGCAATTTCGTTGGCCTTTTCGCGGAAAGTGGGTTTGTCGGCCACAAATTCATCGGTGTAGCCCGTCACTTCCGAGGCTTCTTTCGAAATCGGAATTTCGGGGTTCAGGAGCCAGGAACGTTGTTCTTCCTGTCCGTTTACATTGATTTTCAATATGCTAATTTCCACGATTCGGTCCGTCGTGGTGTTCAGGCCTGTCGTTTCAAGATCGAAAAATGCCAAAGGGCGTTTCAGGTTCAGTTCCATGAGTGATGTTCAAATTTGATTTCAATGACGCAAAAATAATACATAAAAACGTGCGCTATTCATTTTTTTCTTACTTTTGCCCGATTTTCAAACCAATTAGAACACATTAGAAAGATCATAAATTATTGAAAGACATGATGGAAGAAAATGAAATGAATGAAAAGGAAGAACTGTTCTCAAAGGCAGTCAGAGCAGGAAAGAGAACTTATTTCTTTGATGTTAAGACAACGAAAGGTGACGAAAAATACATTACCATAACGGAAAGCAAGCGCCGCTTCGACAACGACCAGAACCGTTTCACGTATGAGAAGCACAAGATTTTCCTCTATAAGGAAGACTTTGAAAAGGTTGCCAAAGGCTTGAACGATGCCATCAACTTCATCCAGACCGGCGAATATCCAGCCGACTACAACGAAGAACC
>JAZQPN010000101.1:0-36852 GCA_045628585.1 Bacteroidales bacterium
GACGGCTGCACTTCGGCTTGTGATCCGATTGAAGTTACTGTTGACCAAGGCACTGGCGTTGTGGAAAACAGCAATGTGCAGGTTAAGGTATTCCCGAATCCTGCCGAAGGCTTTGTGAACGTCACAGCCGAAGGCTTGCAAAACATCACCTTGATTGACATGATGGGCCGCATCGTGAAAGAGCAATCCGCTTCACAATCAACAACGGTTGTCGATTTGAGCAACCTTCCTACAGGCCTTTATTTCCTCCGCGTGACGACCGATAATGGTGTCGCCTTGCAGCGGGTGGAGGTGAAGTAAGTGATTTTTAAAATTTCAATAGTGAGGAAATCTCCCGAAAATTCAGAGATTTCCTCACTATTTATTTTTAAAAAATTGACTTGAATTATTGAAAATCAAATTGTTATGTTTGTGTTTTCTGATAGCATTATTCTTCGTTTATATACTTGCAGTATTCCACCAGACTTCGTTGAATGACACCGCCGATTTTCAGTTCTTCTTTGTACTGCATAACCATCAGCGGACTCATGCTGCGATTCATAGCGTAGCGTATCACATCTTGGTCAGACTCTTTGCATAAAATGATTCCGATGGTAGGATTCTCGTTTGAGCGACGTTCCTCTTGGTCGAGTGCTTCAAGGTAGAATTCAAGTTGCCCTTGGTATGCAGGACGAAACTCTGTCGTCTTCAATTCAAAGGCTACCATGCATTGCAAACGGCGGTGATAGAAAAGAAGGTCTATCATGAATGTCTTGCTGCCAACTGTCACCCGATGCTCTTCATCAATGAAAAGGAAGTCCTTGCCCAATTCAAGTATGAAATCTTTCATGTGCTTGACGATGCTTTTCCTTAGTTTTGTTTCCTTGTATTGTTTCGGAAGTCCCATCATGTCAAAATAAGCAGTGTCTTTAAACAGCACTTGAGCTAATGGATAAGTCTGTTGCATTATTGCCGACTGAACATTTTTGCTGCCAAGCAAAGTGGTCATGGTGTTAGTCTTGATGGCACGTTCCAGTTCCTTGTTCTTTAGGCGTTCATGACCAGCATAGAGCATATAGAACAAACGTTCGCTATCTGATTTACATCGGTTTAGAATCAGCTGATGGTTTGTCCAACCGGTAACGAAAAGAACGGCTGGAATTTGTGCCATTTCAAATGGCATGAATGCTGAATCGGAAATTTGTGCCATTTGCATTGGCACAAATTCAGAGGATTTCGCTGCTAATGTTTGTTGCACATGGTTGTAATTGATCATTTTGGTTGATTTGAGCAAATCCAAGAAGCTTTCAACGCTGTATGTGTCGTAAAACTGAACCATTTTGTAAATGGTGCGGTAACTCCAACCGCGAGTAGTTGGGTCCTGAGTGTGAATATACTCTGCCAGTTGACGCACAACCCCATCGCCCCATGCCGATGATTTCAGTTTTGAAGAAACGTATCCGCCAACTTCCCATATCATGATTAGCATTTCGTTGTCAATCGTAGCGGCAGCACGTTGGCGATGAGTTATAATGATGTTGTAAACCTCAATGAAATCAGTAGTTTGCATCATTTTTAAAGTGTCGTCTGGCAGCAGAATGTCTTTTTTGTTCATGCTTTTTCAAATGTGTTTTCTTTGGAAATGTCTTCTGAAGAAAGGAGCTTCGACTACAAAAGTACAAAATAATTTCATGCTGTGAATTTTTCTGGAAATTTGAGTGAGGAATCGGATTCAATACTGAGGAAATCTGTCAAAAAAACGGAGATTTCCTCGCTATTCATTTTTTATAAAATTGACTTGAATTATTAAAAATCAAATTGTTATGAAATAATTTCATATTTGCATATTGCGAAGTTTATGAATTGTTCGGATCTTTATCGTGATAAAAATTTGTTGTAAATAATTTATAATCAATAAAATAATTCAATTTTCCAAATTTCGATAGTGAGGAAATCTATCAAAAAAATGCAGATTTCCTCACATTCCAATTTTAGAATTTGTATCTTTGCAGCCTAAAATCAGCGTGTTATGCTAATTGGAAGGGACAAAGAAAAAAACGAGTTGCTCGGCCTGTTGGAATCCGACCAGTCGGAATTTGTGGCCGTTTATGGTCGCCGCCGTGTAGGAAAGACTTTTCTTATCAGGGAAACGTTTCAGTATCGTTTTGATTTCCAGCACACAGGCATCCTTGATGCGCCGATGGGCGAACAGATTGCGGAATTTTGCAAATCGTTGCAAACCGCCGGTTTGCGGAAGTTTGAAATGCCGAAGAACTGGCACGAGGCTTTTCACTTGCTTGAAAACCTGCTGTCGAAATCAAAGGCGGCCAAAAAAGTCGTTTTCATTGACGAACTGCCTTGGACCATTTCTGGAATGGCTGGGCAACGGCGCGAAAAGATATTGTGCTGATAGTTTGTGGCAGTGCAACATCGTGGGTAATCAACAAGGTGATAATGAATTACGGCGGTCTGCACAATCGCCTGACGCGACAGATTTTTCTCCGTCCTTTTACCCTTGGCGAGTGTGAGCAATATGTGGTTGCCCGCAATTTAGGCTATACGCGCAAACAGATTTTGGAGGCTTACATGGCCATTGGCGGAATCCCTTTTTATTGGAGTTTTTTAAAGAAAGGCAAAAGCCTGGCGCAAAATTTCGACAGGATGTTTTTCTCTGAAAACGGCGAGATGACGCGCGAGTTTGAAGCGCTTTACGCTTCGCTTTTTCGCCATCCCGAACCGCATATTGCAGTGATTCAAGCCTTGTCAAAGAAAAAGTCGGGGATGCTTCGTGAGGAAATCCTTTCGGAAACCAAATTGAGCGACAACACGGTTTTTATCAAGGCGTTGAAAGAACTTGAGCAGTGTGGCTTCATCCGCAAGTATTCTTGTTTTGGCAAAAAGACGAAAGATGCTGTGTATCAGTTGATGGACAACTACACTTTGTTCTATTTCAAGTTCGTTCAGGAAAACCAAAATGGCGACACTCACTTCTGGACTTCCAATCTGAATGCAACCGTTCATAATGCTTGGGCTGGCTTGGCTTTTGAGCGGATCTGCCTGCAACATTTGCCACAAATCAAGTTGGCACTTGGCTTTTCGGCTGTTATCAGCAGTGCCCATTCGTGGATTTACAAACCGAAGGGAAAGGGTGAAACTGGTGCTCAAATAGACTTGCTGATTGACCGTAATGACCAGACAATCAATTTGTGCGAGATGAAATATGCAGGCGATGCCTATGTGATTGATGAAGAAGAAGACCAAAGGCTGCGCCACCGTCAGGCGACATTTGTGCGCGAAAGCGGCACGAAAAAGACAGTCCTCACTACGATGATTACGACCTATGGGTTGTCGAAAGGCGGTTATTCCGATGAAATTCACAGTCAGGTCGTGATGTCCGATTTGTTCAGAAATGCGGATTTTAATAACTGATTTTTATTTTGTTTAAATTATTTATAATCAATAAAATAACTCAATTTTTCAAATTTCGATAGTGAGGAAATCTATCAAAAAAATAGAGATTTCCTCACATTCCAATTATGGGTTCATGGTTCCAAAGTCTATTTGTTGAACCTCGATCCCCAATTGTAGGAGATGAAAAACGTGAGGAAAAGTCTTCTGTCGCGTTGAGAATCAATGATTGAGATGCCCATGGGATAAAATTCCGCGATGGCTCCGAAATTGATGGCTTGGTATCTGGTGCGCGAAGTGCCGATGTCAAGGCTGAGGCCGCTTTTAATGTGGATTCCGGGCGAGAGACTGATTTCGTTGAAACCTTTTGTCAGTGGAGCTTTCCCGACAATGTCAAGCCATTGGCTTTGGTCGTCGAAATTCCTTTCTTCCAGGACTTCTTCGTATTCGCCCATGGCATTTTCCTGATACACTAAAACGTAGTAATAGTATGGTTTTAGCATGGCTAACGAAACGCCGCCTTCGTAAATCCAGCGCAATTCGACGCCGCCCCAATATGGCTTCCCGTAGATGCGTCTTTCCTGGCCGTAGCCGAAACGGAAGCCAAATACGGTGTTCAGCTTGCCATATACGAATGGCCGTGCCAGACGACTGGCATAACCGGAAACCAAACGGATCTCCTTGAGTGAATTGAGCGTGAAAAACTCGGTTTCCCAATTGCATGTCGTGTAAATGCTCTTGATTCTTCCGATTTTGAAACCTCCGGCAAAACCTTGGGAATGAATGCCAATGTTGACGGAGTTCTGGTGATTGTAAATGATTTTTTCCTCGATAGGCGTGCCGTTTGGCGAATCAATGTCAATTTCCTGACCATGCAATAAAAAAGGGCACGCTGAAAACAGCGTGAACAGAATGATGCTAAAAACCGGCTTTTTCATGGCATTTGTGGTTTGGTGCCTCCGGCAAGCTTGTCAAAAACGGGTCTCTTTCTGGAATTTATGCGATTCTCCGTAGGCCGGGCAACTTGAATTTGACTTGCAGGCTGTCATGAGAATGCCTGAAACGAAAGCTACTAATAATGCTATTGCAATTTTTTTCTTCATAGAATTGTAATTTGATTTGCAAATTAACGACTTTTTATCGGAATTATTTCCATCTTTGCAGAAAATTTATCGAATTATGGAAATTAGAAAACCTGACATCGACGAAAGTTGGTATAATGTGTTGCGTGAGCAGTTCGAGGCGCCGTATTTTGCCGATCTGAAGTCGTTTTTGGTTGAGGAAAAACAACACTATGCGGTTTATCCTCCCGGAAAACTCATTTTCAATGCCTTTAACCTGACTCCTTTCGATAAGGTGAAGGTCGTCATTCTTGGCCAAGACCCGTATCATGGCCCGGGTCAGGCGCATGGCCTTTCGTTTTCGGTGCCCGATGGCGTACAGTTTCCGCCAAGCCTTATGAACATTTTCAAGGAACTGAACAATGATTTGGGCATTCCGATGGCTCGTTCTGGCAATCTCGAGAAATGGGCTCGAGAGGGTGTGCTGCTGCTGAATGCGTCTTTGACCGTCCGCGCTGGTCAAGCCGCTTCACATTCCCGTCACGGCTGGGAGACTTTCACCGATGCCGCCATCCGTGCGCTTTCGCGCGATAGGGAAAACATCGTTTTTATTTTGTGGGGCAATTATGCCATCGCCAAGGAAGTTCTGATTGACACTTCCAAACATTTGGTGCTGAGGTCGGTGCATCCTTCGCCGCTTTCGGCAAGCCGTGGCTTCTTTGGCTGCCACCACTTCTCGAAAACAAATAACTATTTGATTGAACATAACATAGAGCCAATTGATTGGAGTTTGGATTGATTGCTTTTGTCGTCAGTCGCCGGTTTCCTGTAATCAGCTAACTGAAAACTGTAAACTGATAACAGAAAAACCGACAACCATTAAATCTTTAAATTATTAAATCTTAAATCATTAAATCACAATCTTTTATGCGCGAAATCGTATTTGCAACAAACAATAAGAACAAGTTGGCGGAGATGCGTCAGATTATGGATGGCCTTTACTGCGTCATGAGCCTTGAAGAATTGGGCTGTCATGAAGAAATCGTCGAAGATGCCGACACGATTCAGGGCAATGCCAAAATCAAGGCGGATTTCATCACGAACAAATATCATGTGGATTGCTTTGCCGACGACACTGGCCTTGAGGTTGAAGCCTTGAATGGCGCTCCGGGCGTGTATTCGGCGCGTTACGCCGGCGAACATTGCAGTTATCAGGATAATGTGAACAAGATGCTGAATGCCATGAAGGGCTGCGAAAACCGAAGGGCAGCTTTCCGCACCGTGATTGCCTTGAACTTAAATGGAGAGACCTACTTTTTTGAAGGCCGTTGCGATGGCCAAATCACCAAAGAACAGCGTGGTTCGGAAGGTTTCGGCTATGACCCGATTTTTCAGCCCGATGGTTTCGACCTGACATTTGCCGAATTGGGCAGTGAAGCCAAAAATTCCATCAGCCACAGAGGAAGGGCAACGAAAAAGCTGATCGAGTTTTTGAAGGGTAGACAAGCAAGCGGTTGCTAAGGCCAAATTTGCCAAAAGATAGCCGATCCGCATGAAAACATTTGTTTTGTTTTCAAAGATGTTACGGTTCTTTTTCGTACCTTTGCACCCTCAAAAAAGCGGAGGTTTTAATTGTTTAACAAATTGTAATTTAATGTTTTAGAATTATGGAAAAAGCAAAAATGAAGCAACAATTCGTTGCGTATCTTTATTTGGTTTTTGGTTCATTGCTCTTTGCAGTGGGCGATGTGATGTTCGTGAATCCTTATTTGCTGGCTCCTGGCGGAACTTACGGCTTGGCAAACGTGCTGAACACGGTGTGGCCTTGGAAGATTTCCTATTATGCCATCTGCATGGATATTCCTCTGCTGCTGATCGGAACCTGGATTTTGGGCCCGAAATTCGGTGCCAAAACGGTGATTTCCACTATTTTGATTTTTGCTTTCACTTGGCTGCTTGAAACTTTCTGGGGTTATCAGCCTGTCATTCATGATGGTTTGCTGAGCGAGCCAGTCAAGGGGTTGTATTTTGTGCCTGACTATTTCCTGAACACTTTGGTTGCGGGTCTGGTTTATGGCGTGGCTATTGGTTTGGTGTTCAAGTCGGGTGCGACTTCCGGCGGCAGCGACATCATTTCCATGATTCTGCACAAATATACCAAGGTGTCGTTGGGAACGCTTGTCCTCATCGTCGATTCATGCATTACCCTGACTTCGTTTATCGCTTTCCACCAACTGCGCCTGCCTATTTATTCAATCCTGCTGATTGTGATTGAAAGCAAGGTCATCGACTTGGTTGTTGAAGGTGTAAAGAGTTATAAGACAGCGTTTATCGTTACGGATGAAATTGATGCAGTCCGCAATTTCATCATCGAGGACCTTGACCGTAGCGGTACCGTTTTCGCAGGCAGCGGTCTTTATCAGGGCGCCGAGCGCAAAATGATTTATGTGACCTTGAATCGCACCGATTTGGTGAAGCTGAAAGCCAATCTCCGTTATCTCGACCCGAATGCTTTCGTCAATGTGATTGAAAGTTCGGAGATTATGGGCAACGGCTTCAAGGCTTTGCCGACGGAATAAAAAGAGTTTCCATATAATAAAACGACCTGCCAGATTTGGCAGGCCGTTTTGTTTTTATTGGGCATTCAGCACTTGCTCGATAATGACGGGGAAATTGGCTTGCTCCAAAACATGGATTTTTGCCGCCACTGTGTCGGGCGTTTCGTGGTCGTTTAAGGCAATTTTTGCTTGGAAAATGATTTCTCCGCTGTCGTAAAGTTCATTCACATAGTGAATCGTAATGCCGGAATAAGTCTCCTTTGCAGCAACGACGGCTTCATGCACATGCTCGCCATAAAAGCCTTTGCCGCCATATTTTGGCAAAAGGGCAGGGTGGATGTTGATGATTTTTTTCGGAAAAGCCTTGACGAGACTTTCAGGAATCTGGAGCAGAAAACCCGCTAGGACAATTAAATCCAGGTTGAGTTCTTGCATCTCTTGTGTAAATTCAGGTGTGTTGAACTCTTTTTTTGTGACCATTCTCAACGGAATGTCAAGTTTTTTGGCTCTTTCGATGGAATAAGCCTTCGGGTTGTTGCAAACTACATTGACGATTTCAACGTCTGGATTGCTTGAGAAATATTCAGCGATGCGCTGAAGGTTGGTGCCGTTTCCCGACACGAAAATGGATATGCGTTTCATCGTATTCGAATTATTACTTTTTCGTTTTTGTTCAGGTCAAACCAAGTGAAATGGCCTTCTTTGGTTTGCCGCGTTTTGACTTTCTTCCCTTCGATTTGAATCGGATTTTTGCTCAATAATGTCAAGCCTTTTATGTCTTGACCATTGTTTGTTAATTGTATAGTATTGTTGTTCAATATTTTATAATCTACACTAAGCAGGCTTTCATAAAAATACAGATAATCTTGAATTGTGGTTGGCAGCATTTTCTTTTCGTCACGTAGATTGGCGATTTGCTGGAGCGCGAAATTGAATCCGGGCATGGCAACCGCGGTGCTGTCTTCGTCGTATTGCCAGAAAGCGCGGTCGGGGTCGGTCCAAGCGGGGTATGTGTGCGTGATGAACACGTTGTGATTGTCGACGAGTCTTTGCAACCGCTTTGCTTCAAAAAAGTAATGCCATTGCTCGTCTGTGTTTACTTCCAGTGTCGATGGCGTCGACCAAAGCCGGAAATAATCGCCATTTGGCAGAGAGGTGATTTGCCGGTTGGGCATGGCATCACCGAAACCATCGTAAGGCTGAACGAAATGCCCGTCGAAATTCAAATGCTCTTTGCGGTTTTCTTCGTAGTAGGCATTCCATAAGTATTTGACATTGTTTCTTTTCCAATGTTTTTCGGCATATTGCGGCGAGTCGGGGAGAAGGGCGTCGCAAACCAGGTTTTCGCGGTTTTTTTGTGATCCGTTGTTATAGCCGTGGTCAATCCAGGTTGGAGAGCCGAATTCTATAGACATGAAATCCAAGGCCTTGCAGAGATTGTCGTTGGTTGCCGTATATTGTTCGGGCGTATGCAGGCAAATGTCAAATCCGATTTTCTTTAGCGATTTTAGCAGTTTGAGAAATGCTTTATCGGTTTTGATGGTTGCGTGCAGGCCGGGGAAATTTCCGTCTGAAATCTTGAAATTGGTGATGCTGTCCGGATTGTTGAAAAACACGCTTTTTGTGACAGGAATTCCAAAATGAACAAAACCTCCAACGGCTTTCTTTGGCTTCGTAATGTTTTCATTTCCAAACAATACGGCGCGGTGGGTGCGAATATCGGTCCAGTCGGCATGCTCTGTGAAAATGAAAGCCGATTCGTAGCCATTGCAAATGGGCATGATGCGCGGCATTTCCTGAATATCGGTGCCGATGAAAAGTGTAAACTCACCTTTTATAATAGTGTTTGCGTCAATTTCTTTGCAGGAAATGTCTTCGAAATAGTCTGACGTGTCGTTGCGCATTGGATAATGAATCAACGGATGATCGCGCCAATAGTCGATGTTGAAATAGGCGGTTCGGTTTGCCGCATCGAATTGAATGGAAGAAATTTTCGTGTTGTGATAGGTTGTGATGTTTCGTTCGCTTTCTCCGGTTGTAAAACCTTCACGGTCAAGGTAGTACTCGTTTTGGAAGTCAACACTGTCGATTTTTTGGTTTTTTCGGTAAATGATGAATGTGCTGTCTGTAAAGGGAATCACAATGGCTTGGCGAAGCAGTTTGCATTTTTTGCTGAATTGCGTTTCCGCTTGGAAAAGGATTTCGTTATCCTTATTTGTTTCAGTAAGGTGTGTCTCTCCAATGCGTGATTTTGATATGTAATGTTTTGTGTTCCAATTGTTTGGTTCTTTAATGAGATTCCATTCGATTGTAGATTCGGTTATTGTGTCGTCATCAATAATGTATTCAAAAAGGTTGGCGATAGGGTAGGAAAGTGATGCCGTATCCTCAGTTGTATCATTTTGATTCAGAATGATATAATTTGATTTTTCGGTTTTTTTGGGGGTGTTTGCTTGGTTCGGAAGATAGGACTCGTGAAAGGGCTTGATGTTCAGAAAGGCATCGTCGAAAAGGATTTGGTTCTTGCCAGAGTTCCAAAAATACAGTTTTATCTTGCTGTTATTCAGATAATCCATGGGGAAATTCATGTCGAGCGATACGGGAAACCAATCGCTTTTGCCGTCATAAAACGCCTGAAGTGGGTAACCTTGCCAATACAGATTTCCGTTTTCATCGTCAATGCTTACGACAATCATGCAATTGCCTTTGATTTTCAGCCATTTGCACCAAAATCCGTATTGAAAATTGATGCTTTGTCTTGGAAAAAACTGTTCGGGGGAAATTTCTGCTTCGAAACCATATTCGTTGATGCTGTCGCAAAGGCAGGCGTGACTTCCGCTGTGAGCCGTGCTGTCTTCAACAATGTATAGGTTCGTCCAAGGTCTTTTCGATTCGTTAATGTCTTCAAAATCATTTGAATAGGATTGGGCATTTACGCTCGTAAAGCAAAATATATTTACTGCTAAAACCGCCAAATGTTTTATCCAAGCCTTCATTTCTTGCAAATTTGTTGCAAAGATAGTCTTTCTTTTAAAAGGAAACGCTATTTTTGCGTTATGAAAAAGCTGATTTTAGCATTATTTTGTTTTTTGCCCTTATTGTCTGTAGGTCAGTTGGTTGCGTGTCGCGATAAAATAATGGATGGTTATGATTTCTGGCTTTATCTGCCTGATGATTACGCTGATACGTTGAGTGGGAGTAAACCTGTCATCATGTTTTTGCATGGCAGAAGCCTTTCAGGAAATGATTTGGACAAGGTGCGTCAATATGGACCGCTTGATGCGCTTGAGAAAGGACGAAAAATAGATGCTGTTGTGATTGCGCCTCAAACAGATAATGGTTGGTCGCCCAAAAAAGTCATGGCCGTATATGACTGGGTGAAAGAACGTTATCATGTGGATACCAATAGGTTTTATGTGATTGGCATGAGCATGGGCGGTTATGGGACTTTGGATTTCACGGCCACTTATCCCGAAAAAATAGCTGCGGCAATGGCATTGTGCGGCGGTTGCGACGTGCGCGATGTGTGTGGATTGAATGATGTCCCTTTGTGGATTATTCATGGAACCGCTGATAAGGCTGTCCCGATTTCTGAATCTCAAAAGGTCATCGAAGCCATGAAAAAATGTGGGTCTGCCGATTTGTTGCGTTTCACGAAATTGCAAGATGGCAATCATGGTTCGCCGGCGAGGATTTTCTATTTGAAAGAGACATACGATTGGCTGTTTTCACATTCGCTTTCCGATTCGGTTCGCAGCGTGAATGACGATTATGAGATTACTATGCTGACTTTAAAAAACGCATATTCCGATTTGAGCGGGAAACGCAAAACATTGAAGGTCAATGATTCGAAACCGGAAAAGGTGAAATCGGCATCAAACTCCAAAGATGAAGTTTATCGTGTGAAATCAGGCGACACTTTGAGTAAGATAGCGCGTGAACATGGAACGACGGTGTCGAAATTGTGCGAATTGAATCAATTGAAAGTGACAAGTGTTTTGCAAATCGGCCAGAGAATCAAGGTGAAATGAAACAAGGCCTGACTTTTGGCCAGACCTTGTTTTAAAGTGTTGAATTTTAGTTGATTAGTCTACGTTGTCGTGCAGGAATGAGTTTTCCGAACTCAAGCCGTTTCTTGAACTTGCATAGTGCGAAATGTCGTTGTCGTTGTTGCCCGAAATGTCGACATTGCGACGCATGTAGGCGGGCTGGCTTTCCAGTTCTTCCAGACCTTTCTGGGTCCTGAAATTCATGCTCAAGGCTCTCAGGCGTTGTTTTTTCAGTTCCTCTTTCGGGTCGATGGCCCTTTTCGGCTCTTCCATGGTGACGACTTCCACCTTAACGGCTTGTCTCGTTTCCAGTTCCTCGTGAGAAATGATTCTTGAAGTGATTTCAAAGCCATCGTTGTCATTGTCTTCCTGGAAAGGATTGTCAAAATGTTTCACGCTTGGCTTGCTTTCTTCGCCATTGAAAACCTTTGCTGGTGTTGGCACAACGGTTTCGGTAGTGGTTTCCTTTGCAGGCTGGAAGATTGGTTCTGAAGGCGTGAAATCGTAATGGAAATCTTCATTCAGGCTGTGGATGATAGGCCTTTGTTCTTCTTTGACTTTTATCTCTTCCTTTTTTTCAACAACTTCTGCCTTAGGCTCGACAATTTCCTGTCTGGCAGCTTGCGGTTCGGCTGTTGCAACAGGTTCCTGAATTTTCGTTTCCTGCATTTGTGGCTTTTCAGCGACTTCGTTTTCAGAAATTACGTTGCCGTTGAGGTCGTATCTTTTGCGCGTTGCCGGACGTGAATCACTAACCGCATGTGTGGTTTGGCCATAATTGGCGGCAGGTGCAGTCTCTCTTGCATCGTGGTTGAAACCGGTGGCAATCAAGGTCACGACGAGGGCTTCGCCAATGCTTTCGTCGGTGCCGTTGCCCCAAATCACGTCGCAGGTGTTGCCGCAGGCGTCGGTGGCAATGGCAAGGATTTCGTCCACTTCGTCGAGCGAGACTTCGTTGGTGCCTGAGGTGATGTAAAGCAACACGTTTTTGGCGCCTTCGATGTCGGAATCGTTGAGCAGAGGAGAGTTGATGGCAGCCTTGATGGCTTTTTCGGCACGGCCTTCGCCTTCGGCTTTTCCAGATCCCATAATGGCTTTTCCGCTGTCGCGCATGACGGTCGTAACATCTTCAAAGTCAACATTGACGTAACCTGGTACGGTGATAATTTCGGCGATGCCTTTTGCTGCTGTGGTGAGCACATCGTCGGCCTTGCGGAATGCTTCGGAGAGTTTCATGTCGCCGTATTGGTCGCGCAGTTTGTCGGTGCTGATGAGAATCAGGGTGTCGACGCATTTGCGCAGTTCCTCGATGCCGGCTTGGGCCTGCATCTTGCGGCGGCGTCCTTCACGTTCCATCGGCATGGTGACGATGCCGACGGTTAGAATGCCTTTTTCTTTGGCAAGTTTGGCTACTACTGGTGCAGCACCAGTGCCTGTGCCGCCGCCCATTCCTGCCGTGACGAACAGCATCTTCGTGTTTTCGTCTAACAGTGCGTTTATGTCGTCTCTGCTGGTTTCGGCTGCCTGGCGGCCAATGTTCGGGTCGTTTCCGGCACCCAACTCGCGTTCGCCAAGGTAAACCTTTTTCTGGATGTGGCTTCTCTCCAATGCCTGACGGTCGGTGTTGCAGAGTATGAAATCCACGCCCTGAATGCCTTCTTCCATCATGTGGTTGACTGCGTTGCCGCCGCCGCCGCCCACGCCTATGACCTTGATGTAGTTTGGCCTGTCCTGTGTTATTGGTTTAAACATTTCGTTCATGTTGTCGGTGTTTTGATGTTCGTAAAGTTTCTCTCGTAATGTCTTTCCGCTTATTTGATGTCGTCGGAGGTGAATATTCTGCCTAATGTGTCGATGACTGATGTGAAGTCGAATTTCTTGCGCGTTTTTTTCAGGCCTCTTTCCGTGACTTCGGTTTCAACGTGTTCCGTGACTTCGGTTTCCGTTGGCTCAAGAATGGCTGCTGGTTTTTCCACTGGTGCTTTGCTTGCTTTTTCCTTTTGCAGCATTTCGCTCAGTTCCGTCCGTGCAATGCCTTCGATGACGAGACCGATGCCGGTTGAGTACATTGGGCTTGCCAAGTCCTTGTTTTTGACTTCTGTCAGATGTTCGTCAGGATGGCCGATTCTGACGGGCATCCCTGTCCTGAATTCGGCAAGCATGTTGATGTGTCTCATCATGGCACCGCCGCCGGTGAGCACAATGCCGGCAATGAGTTTCTTGTCGGAGTTGACCTTTTGTATCTCGACATTGACGATTTCGAAGATTTCGTCCAAACGCGCCTGAATGATGTTCGCCAGGTTTTTGAAAGAGATTTCCTTGCCTTCTCTTCCGCGGATGCCCGGAATTGAAACCACTTCGTCTTCGCGGTTTTCGCTGGCCAAGGCCGAACCGAATTTCACTTTCACATCTTCGGCATAGTGCCTGATGATGGAGCAGCCTGTGCAAATGTCGTCAGTGATGATGTTGCCGCCAAAAGGAATGACTGCGGTGTGATAGATCTTGTTGTTCTTGAAAATGGCGATGTCTGTGGTGCCGCCGCCAATGTCGACGAGGGCAACGCCGGCTTCCATCTCGTCTTCTGCAAGGACGGCTTCGGCTGATGCAATAGGCTCAAGAATCATGTTATCCATTTCCAAACCAGCGCTTTGGATGCACTTGATGATGTTTTTCGCAGCGGCAGTTTGACCGATGATGACATGAAAGTTGGCTTCGATTTTGCCTCCCAACATGCCGACCGGGTTGTCGGCGATTTCGCCGTCGACGTAGGTCTCTTGACGGTGAACGCCGATGATTTCCTCGCCAGGAACCATGTTTATTTTGTAAGTGTCCTGTCGCATCTTCTCGATTTCTTCGGCCGTGATTTCCTTGTCGCTGTTGTCGCGCATCAGTACGCCTCTGTGTTGCAGGCTCTTAATGTGCTGTCCGGCAATGCCTACGTTCACGGTGTAGATGTTGACGCCCGACTGGTCGGAGGCTTCTTTCACCGCTTTCTTGATGGCGTCGACGGTCTCGAAAATGTTGGTGACTACGCCACGCTTGACTCCTGTCGAAACGGCTTTGCCGTAACCCAGGATTTCTATTTTGCCATTCTCTGATTTCTTTCCCACAATACAGGCAACTTTTGTGGTGCCGATGTCTAAACCGACTATGATTTTGCTTTCACTCATGATTTTAATTTTTTGTACACACTATTTGATTTTCAAATTCTAAATTCACCTTTTTGTAATTGTTGAGTTCCTCGCTTCCAAGTTTGTACTTGAGGAAGGTTTTCATTTTCAGGAGTTTGTTGCCAATTTGACATGTGTCTCCTAAAATGACTTGTGCGTGGATTCCGTTCGCCGCAATCTCATATTCCCCTGCATCGTTGCGGTAAATCTGTCCGATGAACGATTGCGCAAAGTCGTCTTTTTTGATGGCTTGGCAGATGTAAAGCGCATCGGCAATGCCGCTGTTTTGGTAGATGGAATCGTTCATGTTGATGTCGGTCGGGAAATCGAAATTGCCGCTGGCAATCAGTATGCGAGGGGTGAAGGTCTTGCTCGTTGGGAAGACTACGCCTTCGTTGGTCACATACATCGATTTGCCTGCTTTGTTGAATACCCTCAGGGCTGGTTCGTATTCCTTGACGTTGATGTATAGCACGCTGTCCAAACCAATGTATGAGGCTGCTTTTTCAATCCAGGGATTGTTGTTCAAATGCTTTTCAATCTGCAACATGTCAACGCTTCCGATGCTTGCTTTTGAATTGATGTGACAGATGCTGCCGATTTCGTAAAGCAACGTGTCTTTGTCGACAAATTCGTGCCCATTTGCGCCTTCAATGCTGATTGAAATGGATTTCAACGGCGTTGAAAGATAGTTCATGCGGCTGAAAATGAATAGTGTAACTATGCCTCCAGCCGTGATGAACCAAACCAATATGCTCAATATTTTCTTTACCATGTCGCTATCATTTTTTCCAAGGGTTCAACAAAACGGTCGATGTTGCCGGCTCCCATTGTGACAAGGAGTTCTGGGCGTTTGCTTCCGATGAGGCTCATCAGGTCTTCCTTTGGGCAGACCATTTTGGCACTCAGATTGATTTTTTCCAATAAGGCTTGCGAGGTGATGCCTTCGATGGGCAGTTCGCGAGCCGGGTAGATGTCGAGTAAAATCAGTTCGTCGGCCATTGCCAGTGTGCTGGCAAACTCTTCCATGAAATCGCGTGTACGAGTGAAAAGGTGTGGTTGGAAGATGAGCGTGATTTTCCTGTCGGGGAAAGATGCCCTAATGGCCGACAAGCATGATTTTATTTCTTCGGGATGATGTGCATAATCATCTATGTAACAATGTCTTTTATTGTTGACTCTGATGTCGAAACGGCGGCGGACACCCTTGAAAGTCGACAAAGCCTTTGCAATGGCTTCACCATCAAGACCGATTTGCCGTGCGGCGATGTAGGCGGCGGTAGCGTTCATTACGTTGTGCAGTCCGGCCATTGGAATCGTGATGCGTGTCGCCTCGTCTTTTCCATGAATGGTGAAACTCGTCGTGCCTTCGCAAGATGTGATTTCATCGGCGTAAAAATCGCAATCGTGCGAAAAACCGAAGCAGATGCCGTTCTTGCAATCGCCAACCGGCAACCCTTCGCGATAAATGACGGCATTTTCGGTGAGTGCGACAAAATCATGGAAACTCTTGATTAAGTGTTCCTTGTCGCCGTAAATGTCCAAATGGTCGGCATCAATGGAATTGACAATGCTGATGTTGGGATGCAATTGCAGGAAGGAACGGTCGAATTCGTCGGCTTCGGCCACGAGAAGGCTTTCTGCCGTTTTCCCTAAATGCAGGTTGCTGTCGAAGTTGTTGGCGATGCCGCCGATGAAGGCCGTCGTGTCCTTGCCACATGCGCAAAGGATGTGGGCGGTCATGGCGGTCGTTGTGGTCTTGCCGTGTGTGCCGGCTATGGCAATGGTGAATTTCTCTTTTGAGATTTCGCCCAAGGCTTGGGCGCGTTTCATCATTTTCAGGCCACGGCACTTGATTTCTGCCAATTCCTTCGATGTGCTTGGAATGGCAGGCGTGTAGATGACAATATCAATGAGGGCTGGCAATAGGGTTGGGTTATCTTCATAATGGATTGCCATGCCCTCATTTTCCAATTGTTTTGTGAGAGGGGAAGGAGTGAGGTCGTAGCCGGCAATGGCAAAGCCGAGGCTGTGATAATATCTCGCCAAGGCGCTCATGCCGATGCCGCCTATGCCTAAAAAGTAAATGCTATGTCCTTCGCCTGTTTTCATTTTGCTACTTGCAGTATGATGTTCACGATGTCTTCGGCGGCGTTAGGCCGTGCAAAGGCAGCGATGTTTTGTCTCATTTTTTGTTGTCTTTCGGTGTCTCTGAGCAGTTCCTGAACTTTTGAGACCAGAATCAGTTCGGTTTCGTCGTTTCTGACCATGATGGCGGCTTCGGCATCGACCAGACGCTGTGCGTTCTTGGTCTGATGGTCTTGCGCTGCGGTTGGCAACGGAACGAAAATGACGGGCTTCTGCACCAAGGCCAGTTCTGAAATCGAAATGGCGCCGGCACGCGAAATGACGATGTCGGCTGCAGTGTAAGCCAAATCCATGCGATCGATGAAAACCGTAGGCTTCACTTTTTCTTCAAGATTATGCTGCTTGACTTCTTCGTTGGCTTTGTCGATGTACGACTTGCCGGTCTGCCAAATCAGTTGCATATCGCTGCTCTTGAAGGCTTCGATGCGGGCACTGATGCCTTTGTTGATGCCTAAGGCGCCTTGGCTTCCGCCAACGAGCAGCACGATAGGCTTTTCTGGGTTCAAGCCAAAATATTGTGCGGCTTCTTCGCGTGTGCCGTCTGTCGCAATTATGGAACGCAACGGGTTGCCTGTCAGATGGATGCGGTCTCCAGGAAACCATTGGTCCATTTTTTCGTAGGCCACGCAAATGGCTTTGGCTTTCTTGCCGACATTGCGGTTGGTCTTGCCTGGGTAGGAGTTCTGTTCCTGAATGACGGTCGGGATATGGAGCCAGTTGGCGGCTTTCAGCGTAGGTCCGCTGGCGAACCCCCCGAAACCGATGACTACATCGGGACGGAATTCCTTCAGTATGTTTCGGGCATCCTTCAGGCTCTTGATGAGTTTGAATGGCAGACTGAAAATGGATTTGTCGAGTTGCAAACCGCTAATCCACAATCCTTTAATCGGATAGCCTGCTTTGGGCACACGATCCATTTCCATGCGGCCTAATGCGCCGATGAAAAGGATTTCGGTGTTCGGATAATTGCGTTTTAGCGCATCGGCTGTTGCTATGGCTGGGAAAATGTGTCCTCCCGTTCCGCCGCAACTAATCACAACTTTCAATTGCTCTTTCATTTGTATCAGTGTTTTCTGTTACTATTTTGGTGTCTTCAGAAATTTCTTCAGCTTCTTTGTTTTCTTCGTCTTCAATGCTCTTGGTCACGCTCAGAATCATGCCGAGCATGAATCCGGTGGCCATGATGGAGGTGCCACCCATGCTGATGAATGGCAGCGGTTGACCCGTAACCGGCAGTAAACCAATGGAAACGCCCATGTTAATCATGGCTTGCATAATCATCAGGAAACAAAGTCCGAACGACATGTAGGCGCCAAAAGTCATTGGCCGTTTGTTCATGATACGCATTACTCTGGTCAAGATGATGATGTAAAGCATGATGACGATGATGGCGCCCAGAATCCCGTATTCTTCCACGATTATGGCGAAAATGAAGTCGGAATATGGATGTGGCAGGAAGTTGCGCTGCTGGCTTTTCCCTGGCCCTTTGCCAATGAACGAACTTGATGCTACGGCGATTTTTGCGTAGGTCTGCTGGTAATGGTGGTCATCGAATGGGTCGAAGGCTTCTTCATCGTCTTCAAACATGGCTTCGATACGGCCTTTCCAAGTCTGGATTCTGTTTTTTCTTGGCGTGAATTCCAGTTCTGCCGCACTGCCTTCTTCAACCATGGCTGTCATTTCCTTTTTTGCCTTGTTGTTCGAAATGTCGGTTTTGGCAGCATCGTAGGCAATGTAGAAACCTAATAAAACGATTCCCAATCCTCCAATTGCAAGAATGTGGGTGAATTTCACGCGGCCCACGATGAGCAATACGATGCAGGCGGTGAGCAGAATGACGGCGGTGGACAGGTTTTCGGTGAAAATCAATCCGGTGATGGCCAAAATCGGCAATGCGATTTTTTTCAGTACAGTCTTCAGGTCGTGGATTTTGTCGCCCAAAATGACCAATTCCCTTGCAAGATAAGTGATTAAGGCGATTTTCGCCCATTCGCTCGGCTGGAATGAAAAGCCGAACACGTTGATGGTTCTTGAAGCCTGGTTGAGATTATTGCCGAAAACCAGCGTGTAGAGCAGCAGCGGAATGCACAGCCACATCACGAATTTGAAAATCGTGGAGTAGTGGCCGTAGTCAATCTTATAGGCGAGGAACATCATCAGATAGCCTAACAGCAGCGTGCCGGCGTGCTTCATGAGCATTCGGCCCGTGTTGCCGTCGTAGTTGCGTACCACGAGGGCGCTGGCTGCACTGTAGACCACCACCAACGAGATGATGCCCAACAGCAAAGCCAAAATCCAGATGACCTTGTCGCCTCTCAATATCTTATTGATACCGTTCATTTTCGATTTGCTTTATGCTGTTTCTGAACTGGTTGCCTCTTTCTTCGAAAGTCTCGCCTTGCTTGGCCGATTTGCAGGTTGGCGAAAACACCACGATTTCGTCTTCTTGCGCCACGATGGAGGCAATTCTGACGGCTTCGTCCATGTCTTTCGCATCATAGACTTCGTCGACAGCATTCTTAAATGCGTCCTTGAGCTGGTTTTTCTTGTCGCCCAGGCAGATCATTACTCTGACATTCTGCTTCGCCATAGGCAGTAAATCTGTGTAATCAACGCTCTCGATGCTGCAGCAGGCAATCCAAATGATTGGCTTTACGGTGCTTTCAAAAGTGAACCACGTAGCGTTGATGTTTTCGGCTTTGGCATCGTCGAAATACATCACTTCGTCGATGGTGGTCACGTATTCCTTGCGGTGACCGAGCGTTCCATAGTCGCTGAGGCTCTGCTTGATGCTTTCTTTTCTGATTTGCAGCACTTTCGAACTGATGCCGGCTGCCATGTTTTCTGCGTGCTTGATGCGCGCGTTGCTTAATTCTTCAAAATAAGTCATAATTCCTAAATCTTTAATATTGTTTTGTAATTATCTGATTTTCAATGTTAATAATGTAAGCGCAGCCAGCAAAATGGTCACAATCCAGAATCGGATGGTGATTTTCACTTCGTGTTGCTTCATGCCGTCGCCTTGGAAGGTTACGGTGCTGTTTGGCCAGGCTTTCTTGAAGTCTTCCATCGAAGTGCGGAAACTGTCGTGCATCGGTGCTTTCTTCCAGATCCTGTGCTTTTTGCCGCGTTTCAGGAAGAGCTTCACGTCGAGGTCGGAAAGGACTTCGAGCAACCACACGCCGCACAAAATCGGTAACAAAAGTTCCTTGTGTATGATGAGCGCCGTGACGGCGATGATGCCGCCTATGGTCAGGCTGCCGGTGTCGCCCATAAAGATTTGGGCAGGGAAGGAGTTGTACCAGAGGTAACCGATCAAAGCTCCGACAAATGCGGCCAAAAACACGACGATTTCTTCGCTGCCCGGAATGAACATCAGGTCGAGGTGACTGGCTAAAACCGCATGGCTCGAAACGTAGGCGAAGATGAGTAAAGTCAAACCAATAATGGCCGAATTGCCTGCTGCCATGCCATCCATGCCGTCGTTGAGGTTCGAGCCGTTTGAAACGGCAGCCACGATGAAAATGGTGAGTATGACGAAGAAAATCCATCCGCAAATGTATTTTGCCCTCGGCCCCATGAAACTGAACAAATCTGCGTAGTTCAGGTCGTGATTTTTGAAGAAAGGTATCGTGGTGCGGGTCGATTTTACATCGGGGGTCTTGATGACGACTTCCTTGTTGTTTTCAATTTTCACATCGACTTTTTCGTTGATTGTAACGGCTGGACTGAAACGCAAGGTGAGTCCGACAATAAGGCCTAACAGCACCTGAAAACTGATTTTCGTGATGGGCTTGATGCCGTCTTTTCTTTTCTGGAAGGTCTTGATGTAGTCATCGGCAAAGCCTACGCCGCCCAAAATGAGGGTTGTGACGATCATCAGAATCAAATAGATGCTGTGCAGTTTTCCGATGAGGAGGCATGGAATCAGGATGGCCGCAATGATAATGACGCCGCCCATGGTTGGAACGCCCTTTTTCTGTGTGTTGTACGGGTCGGTTTTTTCATCCCGCTGAGTCTCAACTATATTCTTGCTTTTCAGCCAGTTGATGAAACGTTTGCCAAACCAAATGGAGATAATCAGTGCCAAAATGACGGCCACGACAGCTCTGAACGTGACGTAGGTGAACATTCCGGCCCCCGGAAAATTCTTTTTCTCTAAATATTGAAACAGATAGTATAGCATGTCTTATTTCTCCTTTAATGCTGCTGACAATTCTTCCTTGTCGTCGAAATGATTCTTTACTCCGTTGATTTCCTGATAGTTTTCGTGCCCTTTGCCTGCCAAAAGGATGATGTCGCCCTTGCTGGCCAAGGCAACTGCCGTTCTGATGGCCTCGCGGCGGTTGGTGATGCTCAGCACGTGGCGCCTGCCTTCTTCGTCAAGACCTTCTTTCATTTGGCGGATGATTTCGTCAGGGTCTTCGTTGCGCGGATTGTCGCTGGTCAGGATGACTTTGTCGCTCATCTTGGCGGCCACGGCTGCCATTTCGGGACGTTTGGTCGTGTCGCGGTTGCCGCCGCAGCCTACCACTGTGATGAGGGTTTCCTTGTGGCAGCGCACATCGTTGATGGTTTTCAGCACGTTTTCCAATGCATCGGGCGTGTGTGCGTAATCCACAATGCCTACGATTCCACATTCTGAGTGAACTATGTCGAAACGGCCATTGGCACCCTTCAACTTGCTGATTTCCACCAGCAGTTCGTCTTTGTCGAAGCCTAACGAAATGGCGGCACCGTAAATCGCAAGCAGGTTGCTGGCATTGAATCCGCCGACAAGTTGCGTGAACATTTCCGTACCGTTTACCTTAATCATCATGCCGTCGAAATGGCTTTCCAAGACCACGCCTTTAAAGTCGGCATCGTGCTTCAATGCGTATGTGAGGCGTTTCGCTTTCGTGTTTTGCAGCATGACGGCACCGTTTTTGTCGTCCAAATTGGTGAGCGCGAAAGCATTGGCTGGCAGGTTGTCGAAGAATTTCTTCTTGGCATTGCGGTAGTTGGCCATCGTCTTGTGATAGTCCAAATGATCGTGGGTGAGGTTGGTGAAGATGCCGCCTGCAAAGTCAAGGCCTGCAATTCGGTCTTGGTCGACGCTGTGTGAACTGACTTCCATAAAGGCGTATTCGCAGCCTTTGTCAACCATTTTCTTGAGCAGAGCGTTCAGTTCAATCGGGTCAGGGGTGGTGTGCGTCGACGGAATGACTTCGTGGTCGACGATGTTCTCGATGGTCGAGAGCAAGCCGCACACATAGCCGGCGTCGGTGAAAAGACGATATAATAAGGTGGCGATGGTGGTTTTGCCATTGGTGCCTGTAACGCCCGTGAGTTTCAGTTTCTTCGATGGATTGTCGAAGAAATTGGAGGCACTTACGCCCAAAACGTAGGCCGAATTGTCAACTTTGATATAGGTCACCGCACCGTTGAGTTTTTCTGGCAGTTGCTCGCAAACGATGACGATGGCGCCCTTTTCAATGGCTTTGCCGATGTAGTTGTGTCCGTCGACTTGCGTTCCCCTGACGGCAAAAAACAAGGTGCCGTTTTCGACTATGCGCGAATCGAACGAGATGCTGCTGATGTCGAGGTCTTTGCTCCCGACAATCTCAAGCAAATTGCAGTTGACTAATATCTCTTTGACTTTCATTTTCTTGCTAATTTAAGTTCCATGTTTCGGCTGCCTCTGATGGTGTCGCCAGGATGTAGGGACTGCTCACTCACAATGCCTTCGCCTGTGAAAGTGGTATTGAAACCGTGGCTTTCCAATAGGTACAAGGCGTCGGTGATGTTCATGCCGATGACGTTTGGAACGGTGTTGTCTTTCAGTTCAACGGCATCGATGCGGGCCGAGCCGTCAATGCTTCTGTTTATGGTGACCCATTCTTTGCCGTCGGTGTTATAGTCGGTGAACTGTGTCTGCAATCCACTCAGAAAACTTGATGCTTCCGAATGGTGCATAAGTGCTGGCTTTTCGTCAGTTTCTGTAATGTATCTTGCTGAAATAGAGTCTTCTTCAATGCCTAAGCGCATAGCGTAAACTTTTTCGGCGATTTCCCTGAAGCCAGGTGCGGAAACGCCGCCTGCCGCCCAAAACTGACCGCGTGCGCGGCTCACAACAATGATGCAGGTGTATTTCGGCTTGTCGGCGGGAAAGTAACCGACGAAAGTCGTGTTGTACTCGCGGCGGCCTGTCTGCGGATTGCGGTAGCTGTAACCCAAATTTGGGTGGCAGTATTGCGCCGTGCCTGTCTTGCCGGCCATCTTGACGTTGCTGTCTGCGAGTTGCCGTTTGGCCGTCCCTCTTTGCACAACGCCTTCCAGCATGTTTTGCAGCATTTTCACGCCTTCGGGCGGACAAATCTGTTCGTTAAGGACAACGGGGTCGAATTTTTCAATCGTCTGGTTGCCGTGGCGGATTTCACTCACAAACTGCGGTTTCATCATCTTTCCGTTGTTGGCGATGGCGTTGTAAAGCGTGACGATTTGCATCGGCGTGACGTTGACTTCGTAACCGATTGACATCCAGGGTAATGATACATTTGACCAGAGCTTGTTTCCTTTCTTGTCGGTATCGGTCGGGTGCTTGATGATGGGCGGGGCTTCGCCGGCTAATCCTGTTCCGGGTTTCTTGTTCAGGCCTAAGGCATATAATCCGTCGACGTATTTTTCAGGATGTGCCATGAACTGCTTGGTAATCAGCACGGCAGTGCCTTTGTTCGACGATTGCTCGATGACTTGTGCCACGGTAGCGCGTCCGTCTTTCGTGAAGGTGTGGTCGTCGCGCATGACGCGTTTCGAGAACACGATAGGTCCCGTCCCAATGTTGACGATGTCGGTCAGCTTGATGTTGGGATTTTGGTTGAAAAGCACGGTCATGGAGGCGATTTTGAAAACCGAACCAGGCTCGTAACGTTCTGCCAAAGCAAAATTGTACGATTCTTCGTATTTGCCGTTATCGTGGTTCAGCTTCAGGTTGGCGCAGGCTCTGATGTAGCCGGTCTCCACATCCATCAGGATGGCGCAGCCTTGTTCGGCCTTGTTGGTCACCATGGTGTTGTTGAGGGCGCTTTCCACAATGTCTTGCAGGTTGACGTCGAAAGTCGTCACAATGTCGTTGCCGTTTTTGGCGTCGGTGTCATCGTCGGAATCAACAGGAATCCAGTTGTTATGATGAAGGCGTCTGACGAGTTGCTGGCCGTTTTGGCCTCTCAACTGGTCGTTGTATGCGCCTTCTAAACCGACGTAAAGGTTCTCGGTTTCATTGACATAGCCAATGATACGTCCAGCCAGCTCGTTATAAGGCCTAACGCGGCGCGTTTTCTTTTCGGCGACAATTCCGCCACGGTTCTGTCCTTTGTTGAAGATGGGGAACTGCTGCATCTTGCGGTATTGCTCAAGCGAAATGCCTTTGACAACGGGATGGTACCTTTTGCCTTCGGCTTTTGCTGTGCTTAGCGATTCTTTCCACTGTTTTGCGGTTTTCTGTTGAAATGTTTCCGCCATCATGGTGCTGAGGCTGTCGATGTTGTTTCTGAACAAGTCTATGTCAACGACGCTGGCATCGAAATAGATGTCGAAAACGGGTACCGAAGTCGCCATCAGCTTGCCGTCGTAGGAAAGGATGTTTCCCCGCGAGGCTTCCAGTTCCCTGATGCGGTACTCCTTTTTCTCTGCCAACTCGACAAGCTCTTTGCTGTCTTTTGTCTGGACAACAATGATCTTCGCGATGATGGCAATGGCAAAAAGGAGTACCCCCGCATACATCAGGTAGGATCTTCGTAAACTCTCTGTTTTTGGTTCGGAACTCATAATCTTTATATTGTTTTATTGTTTTTTGCTACAATTATTCCATAGGTATTCTTTTCAAAGGCTCAGTGGTTTCCTTGATGCCGAATGGTGCGAGCCTTGTGGCTAAAACCGATTGCTTCGAGTTTTGCATGATGGCCGACTTGAGCTGTATGTGCTCAACCTGAAGGTCGTTCAGTTCCTTGGCGTTTTTCGCGATTTCGCGGGTGCGTTCCTCGGCAAGATAAGTGTTGGTAATGAGCACCATAAGTAAAACTGCGACATAGAACATGAAGGCGAAATGTTCCGAGAAGGTTTTCTTCGTCAGGAAACTTCCGTTCAATACGTCTTTTACGCTGCTGGATTTTTTGTCGCTCTTTTTCATTGTCATTTCCTTTCTGCAATTCTGAGTTTTGCGCTGCGGGCACGGCTGTTGGCGGCTATTTCGTCGTCGCTCGGAACGATTGGCTTGCGCGTTATTAATTTATAAGGTGTAAGCAGGTTGCCGAAAAAGTCTTTCTCCTCCTTGCCTTCGGCGTTGCCCGTCTTGAAGAAATTCTTCACCAGACGGTCTTCCAGCGAATGATACGACATGATGACGATGCGGCCTCCTGGCTTGACCATGTCGGCGCATTGGCTGAGAAACTGCGTGAGGGCTTCCAGTTCCTGGTTGACCTCAATGCGCAGGGCTTGGAAAATCTGTGCCAGCACTTTGTTTTCCTTGCCTCTCGGCAGACGCTTTTCAACAGCGGCTTTCAGCTGGCTTGTCGTTTCTATAGGATCGGCATTGCGTGCCATAACGATGTCGTTTGCAATGAGATGGGCGTTTTGCAATTCGCCGTAAAGACTGAAAAGGCGTGTCAATGTGGCGGCATCGTATGTGTTGACAACGGTGGCGGCATCGGTTGGGTTGGTTTGGCTCATGCGCATGTCAAGGCGGCCCTCAAAACGGGTTGAGAAACCTTTTTCGGGCGTGTCGAACTGATGCGAGGAGACGCCCAAATCGGCCAAGATGCCATCAACGGGACCGCCGTTGTAGAGTTGCAGGAAATTCTTGCAATAGCGGAAGTTCTGCGGAATGAAGGTGAAACGTGGGTCGTCGAAAGCGTTCTTGGCTGCATCTTTGTCTTGGTCGAAAGCGTAAAGATGACCGTCTTCAAGGCGTTCCAAAATGGCGTGCGAATGGCCGCCGCCACCAAAAGTGACGTCTGCGTAAGCACCATGAGGGTCGATGTTCATGCCCTCGATGCACTCGTTTAACATGACTGGATTGTGATACATCGTGTGGCCCTCCTTTTATTGAATGAGTTCTTGAAGTGTCTTCAGAATTGTCTCGTTGTCGACGGCATTCATGGCCTCGTTGTAAAGATCTCGGTCCCAAATCTCCATCTTCAGCGTTTCGGATGAAATTACGACTTCTTTGTTGAGGAATCCTTTGGAAATCAGGTCTTTTGGAATCTGTAATCGTCCTGATGCGTCAAGCTTGATGAAACGTGCACCATCGTTGATGGCTCTAATTGCCGCCAAGTGAGTAGGATTGAAACGGTTCACTTTCGACTTCAGTTCGTTCTGCATGTCGTCCCAATCCTGTCGTGTGTAAAGTTCGAGAAAATGGTCTTTGCTGCTCATTGCAGGACGCAACACGAAGCCTTCCTCAACTTGCTCGCCCATCTGCTCCTTGAAATCGGAAGGAACCAAAAGGCGGCCTTTTGAGTCGAGTTTGCATTCGAAATATCCTACTGGGTAGCTCATTTTCCTATCTTTAATTTCACGGTGTAAAAGTAGTGCATTTTTTCCCACCAAATTGCATTTTTTCCCACTTTTTGATTGTTGTGGGACATGAAGTTATCAACAATGATTGTGAATTTATTGATATTTAAGCTGTTATATGAATGTTTGAACGTGGTTGTTGTGGGCAAAGAAATCGCCCCTCGGATGAAAAAGTTCATGTTTGGGATAGATTTTGTCAAAAAAAAATGTTGTTGCTTTGTTTTTTCCTATTTTTGTAAGTTAAATCATAGCTTTTTGTTATGGAAAATGCTCAGGAAAAGGTAATTGACTTGCGGAAAGTGTTCACGGCGAAGGTCCCGAAACTCATGAAACACATGCCGGATTGGGTTTTCCGAAAAGTTCAGCGTTTGCTTCATGAAGATGAAGTGAACCAAATCCTTGTGAAGTACAAGAATTTGGAAGGAATCGATTTTGTCAATGCATTTCTGAAGGAATTCAATCTCAATCTTGTGTTGAACGGGACAGAGCATCTGAATGAAAGTCAGCGTATTGTGGTGGCATCGAATCATCCTATGGGCGGTTTGGACGGCATGGCGTTGATAGGTGCTGTTGGAAACCATTGCGGCAAAGTGATTACACCGGTCAACGATTTTCTCACTTTTTTGCCTAATCTGAGACCGCTTTTCATTCCTGTGAATAAGGTGGGCAGCGATTTGGAGAACAAGAAAGAAAGTATCCGTGTCTTCAACGAGACTTTTGCTGGCGACAGCACGGTCTGCTATTTTCCGTTCGGACTTTGCTCGCGCAAGACGAAAGGCGGAAAAATCATGGATCTGGACTGGAAAAAGACTTTCGTCACCAAGGCGAAGGCCTATCAGCGCGACATAGTGCCGGTTCATGTCGATGGCCGCAATTCGGAGTTTTTCTATAACTTGGCGCGTGTCCGTAAGTTCCTGCATATCAAGGTGAACATCGAAATGGCCTTTCTTGTCGACGAAATGTTCAAGCAGCGTAACAAGACCATGACCATCACTTTTGGAAAACCAATATCATATCAGGTTTTCGACAGCCGTTTCACCGATGCGCAATGGGCTGAGAAACTCAGAAGGTTTTCCTACAATTTGCCTGCTGATGTTAATCAGTTTTTTGACCCTCAAAAAGAATATGAAATATGATGCGGAATATTATTGATCCCATATCTGTCGAACTGATAGAGAAGGAGTTGACTCCAGAAAAGCTGTTCCGCAAGACGAACAACAGGGGCAACGAAATTTATGTTTTCTCGGCACACAATGCCCCGAACACCATGCGTGAAGTCGGACGTTTGCGCGAAATCAGTTTCCGTGCTTCGGGCGGAGGCACCGGCCTCGATTGTGACCTCGATGAGTTTGACCTTTGCGAGGAAAGCCATTTCCATCAGCTTATTGTATGGAATCCAGTCGACAAGGCTATTGTCGGCGGCTACCGTTTCCTCCTTTGTGACAAACTCCCGATAAAAGCCGATGGCCAGGTCAACACGCCTACCGCCGAACTGTTCCATTATTCCGAGCGTTTCGTGAAGGATTATCTGCCTTACACCTTGGAACTGGGACGCTCGTTTGTCCAGCCTGAATATCAGCCGTCGAAGAGTCTTGCAAAAGGTATGTATTCGCTTGATAACCTGTGGGATGGATTGGCTTCGCTGCACGATCTTTATCCAGAGGCAAAGTATTATTTCGGCAAGGTCACCATGTATCCGCAGCTGGACCGCCAGTCGCGCGACATGATTCTTTATTTCATGAAAAAGCATTTCCCTGATTTGGAAAACCTGGTTTCGCCACGGCCTGAATTCGATTTGCCAATCATGATGGATGAGGAGGAACTTAAGGCCATCTTCACTGCCGAATCATACCACGATGATTTCAGAATTCTTACGAAAAATGTCCGTGACAGGGGCGCGTTTGTGCCGCCGTTGGTCAACGCATATATGAGTCTTTCGGCCACGATGCGGAGTTTCGGCACAGCCTTGAATCCGCCTTTCGGCAATGTGGAAGAGACTGGCATATTGCTCACAATCAGCGATATGTATAGAGATAAGATAGAGCGTCACTTGACGTATGAGAAAAACGAAAAATTCATTTTCAACAGATGATCATCAAGAAATCCTATTTTTTGTGTAGCAACACCAAATTTGACAAGTTGCCCAAGGACAATATGCCGGAATATGCTTTCATAGGCCGTTCCAACGTGGGAAAGTCTTCCTTAATTAATATGCTGGTGCAGCGCAAGGACTTGGCGAAGACTTCGTCGAAGCCAGGCAAAACCATAACAATCAATCATTTCGTGGTGAACGATGAATGGTATCTGGTCGACTTGCCGGGTTATGGTTTCGCGCAGCAGTCGAAGAAAATGCGCGACGATTGGCGCGTCATGCTGAACAATTACATCTCGCGTCGCCGCAACCTGATGACGACTTTCGTCTTGGTCGACTCGCGCATCGAACCGCAAAACAGCGACATCGGTTTCATGGAATGGTTGGGCGAGAACCAAGTGCCTTTTGTAATCGTTTTCACAAAGACCGACAAACTTTCGAAAGCGGAACTGAGCACCAATGTCGAGGCTTACAAGAAGCGCCTTTTGGAAGACTGGGAGGAACTGCCGCCCATTTTCATCACTTCATCGGAAAAGAAAGTCGGTCGTGACGAAATCCTCGATTACATCGAACAGCAAAACGCTGAACTGGAAGAATATAAGAAAACTAACGGACTAAAATAAGCCCAAGGAGATTTGCTCCGACAATGAAACAAAACAGGCTGACTTAATCATAGGTCAGCCTGTTTCGTTTGATGGTGTGAGTCCTTAAATCACCCCTCTGTCGAGAAGCGTTACGATGGTCTCAATCTTGTCGTCTTCTTCGTTGAGCATCGGGCTGTATTCCGTTTTCAGGTTGTAGCCCCAAAGTCTTGCGAAGCCTTGGTAGAACAACGCCCTGACTTTGCCCCTCAGTTCCTGCAACACTTTATAAGAGGTGTCGCCGGTTTCGCGGTCAATCAGACGGATGAGGATGGCGCCTTGTGACAAGGTGAGGTTCTTGAGCTCTTCGGTGTATTGGTCGGTGATTTCCTTTTCGGCCTGTTTCATCATGCGGTGGCGTTCGGCATCGTTTTTCGCAGCCAAAAGCAAGGTGTCGTACTCGTGGAATTTCTGTCCGGCGAGTTTTGCGTATGGATAGGCTTTCTTGACGTTTCTCACCAAACGGCGGCCCGCAGCGGTTCCGGTGATTTCGTAATAATGGTTCATCAAGTTGATGTCGACTTCTGGCAGCCTGACAATCAATGTGGTATCGCCGTTTTCTTCTATTTTTCCATAAACCACATTCACTTTGCCTTGGTCTTTTGAAAAATCAATGACACTTGATTGCGCAGGCGTGTCTTCTCTATATTTTGGCGTTATGCTCTTAACATTGATTTTGACAGGGTTGCTTGCCATTTGTGCGATAACGCTCACATTGAGCAGGGCAAGAATAAATATGAAAGCAATTTTTTTCATCTTGATTTAATTTGAAACACTTCCTTTATTGCAAGTATTGTGCCAAAAAAACGGATTGTCATTGGCATGGCCACGAAAAAAAAAGATTGACACGGAAAATCGTGTATCCGATAAATCCGTGTCATCCGTGTTCAATTAGAATTTGTGTCTTTCAGTGTTTAATCGCCGGCATGCAGTTTTGCAATGCCTGATTTGTTGAGTTTCTGCTCGGCGTAAGCGCGGGTGACGACCAATTCTTTCTTGGCGTTGTCGGATGGCATTTCAAACATGGCATCGCTCAGAATGGCTTCCATGATGGAACGCAATCCACGGGCGCCGACCTTGAATTCCACGGCTTTTTCCACGACGAAATCGAGGGCTTCGTCTTGAATGACAAGGTTGATGCCGTCCATCTTGAAGAGTTTCTGGAACTGTTTCACGATGGCGTTCTTCGGTTCGGTCAGGATGCGCTTTAAGGCGGTTTCGTCAAGCGGATTGAGGTGTGTGATGATAGGCAGTCGGCCCACGATTTCCGGAATGAGGCCGAATTTCTTCAAATCGGCAGGGGCAAGGTATTGCAGCATGTTGCTCTTGTCGAGGATTTCTGTCGTGTCGCTGCTGTAGCCAATCACGTTGGTGCGTTTTCTCGAGGCAATGATTCGTTCGATGCCGTCGAAAGCGCCGCCAGCAATGAAGAGTATGTCTTTCGTATTGACGGCTATCATCTTCTGTTCGGGATGCTTTCTGCCTCCTTGTGGCGGGACGTTCGAAACGGTGCCTTCCAAAAGTTTCAGCAAGGCCTGCTGAACGCCTTCGCCCGACACGTCGCGCGTGATGCTCGGGTTGTCGCTCTTGCGGGCAATCTTGTCGATTTCGTCAATGAAGACGATGCCGCGCTCGGCGGCAGCCACATCGTAATCGGCGGCTTGCAACAGCTTGACGAGGATGTTTTCCACGTCTTCGCCCACATAACCGGCTTCGGTCAAGACGGTGGCATCGGCGATGGCGAAAGGCACGTTGAGCATCTTGGCGATGGTGCGGGCCATCAAGGTCTTGCCTGTGCCTGTCTCGCCAACGAGAATCATGTTCGATTTCTCAATTTCGACTTCGTCGTTGTCGACTTTCTGGCTGATGCGCTTGTAGTGGTTGTAGACGGCAACGGCCAAGGTGCGTTTGGCTTCGTCTTGCCCGATGACATACTGGTCAAGGAAAGCCTTGATTTCCTGAGGCTTCTTCAATGAAAATCCAGACAAGGATTTGCCCTTGCCTGAATTTCCAAATTGTTCCTTAACGATGAGATAAGCTTGTTCTGCGCATTTTTCGCAAATCTTGCCGTCGACGCCTTCGATGAGAAGTTTAACTTCGCTGCTCGACCTGCCGCAAAATGAGCAGACGCCTCCTTTCTTGGTCGCCATGCTTATTTCTTTATGAGGACTTCGTCAATCATTCCGTATTCCTTAGCTTCGGCTGCGGTCATCCAGTGGTCGCGGTCTGAGTCTGCCCAAACCTTGTCGTAAGGCTGGCCTGAGTGGTTGGAGATGATTTCGTAAAGTTCCTTCTTGAGTTTCTGAATTTCGCGAGCTGTGATTTCAATCTCGGTGGCCTGACCTTCCACGCCGCCCATTGGCTGGTGGATCATGACGCGCGAGTGAACCAATGCGGAACGCTTTTTAGGAGCGCCAGCGCAAAGCAGAACGGCTGCCATCGATGCGGCCATGCCGGTGCAGATGGTGGCGACATCAGGCTGGATGAACTGCATTGTGTCATAGATGCCCAAACCTGCGTAAACGCTGCCGCCAGGTGAGTTCAGGTAAATCTGAATGTCGCGCTTCGGGTCGGTCGATTCGAGGAAGAGCAGCTGGGCTTGGATGATGTTGGCCACATAGTCATCAATGGCGGTGCCAAGGAAGATGATACGGTCCATCATCAGACGTGAGAACACGTCCATCTGGGCCACGTTCAACTGGCGTTCTTCAATGACGGTTGGCGAGATGTAACCGTTGTTGTTGATTCTTGAAATGTACTGTTCCAATCCCAATGGGTTGATGCCCAGGTGCTTGGTAGCATACTTTTGAAATTCGTTGTTCATAAATGGTTTGTTTTTTAGTTAGGATTATTTTGTTTCGTTGGCCTTCTTGAGGCTTTCGATATAGTCTTCGTAAGTGGTCTCTTTGTAAGTGACTTTCATGTGTTCTTTCAGGAACTGCGTCATCTTGATGTCGGCGAGCTGGTTCTTGGCGTTGTTGATCTGCTCTTCTTCCTTCATCATGTTGTTGACGATGCTGTCGAGGCGGCCCTTCATTTCGTCGTCGAGGGTAGCGTAGTCGATGCCAGGGAAGATCTGCTTGAGGACGAAAGCGCGGAGCTCTTCATCCTTCACGACCAAGTCCATGTTGTCTTTTACGATGGAATCTTCGATGATTTGCCAACGCAGGCCTTTTGCATAGTTGCTTTCGTAGTTGGCTTCAACGTCTTCGACCGTAATCTTGTTCTGGCTGTTTTCAACAATCCAACGCTTCAGGAATGCATCTGGCAGGTCGAACTTCACACTGCTGACGAGCTTTTCGATCATCTGGTTGAAGAGGATCTGGTCGGTTTCGTTGACATATTGCTTTTCCATTTCTTCCTTCACGGCAGCCTTGAAAGCGTCAAGTTCCTTGATGTCTCTGCCCGGGAACACCTTTTCGAAGAAATCAGCGTTGAGTTCCGGCTTTTCTTCGCGGGTGGCGTCATCGATGATGATGTTGAAATCGCTGTCGGCTGGAGCGTCTTCGCCCAGAACCTTGGTGGCTGCTTCGTCAGAACCGAGGGCTTTGGCGAAATTGAAGATGAATTCAGCACCGACTTCCTTGCCGATGAGCATGTCCTTCGATTCCTGGTCCTTAATCTGGTCCATGTGGAAGAAAATGCTTTTTTTGAAACCGTCTTCAACTTCCTTTCCGTCTTCGGCTTCGCAAACCTTCAGTTCGAGCTTGTCGTTTTCGCCAACGGTTTCTGCATGAACGATGTTAGGATTCCTTTCAATGATATTGTCGATGGTCTTGTTGACTTCTTCATCAGAAGCGAGCACCTTGGCGGCTTCGATTTGCATGTTATCAAGCTCAACTTTCACTTCTGGCCTGATGGCTGCTTCGAAGCTGAAATCGATGTCTTCTTGATTGTCAAGGTCGGCAGGCTGCTGGTCGGGGTCATTGAGCGGATAACCGAGCAGGTTGAGGTTGTTGTCAGTGATATGCTTGTTGAGGTTTTCTGAAACGATGTCATTCAGAGCTTCCATTTTGGCCTGAACGCCGTACATTTTCTTCACCATGCCCATCGGGACCATGCCTGGACGGAAACCAGGAATGTTGGCCTTTTTTCTCAGTCCTCTTAATATTTCGTCTACTTTTGGTGCGTAATCATCTTTCTTAACGCTAATCTTAATGGAGATAAGGTTTTCTCCTTTTGCTGTCTGTTCGATATTCATTTTTTATCTTATTGATTTTCTTTGTCTTGTGCGGATGAAGGGACTCGAACCCTTACTTCTCTCGAAACTAGATCCTAAGTCTAGCGCGTCTACCAATTCCGCCACACCCGCGTATAGCCTGATTTTTGAGGGTGCAAAGATACAATAATATTATTAAAATAAGGTGTTTTTGCCTTAGTTTTTTACGTCTAAGGCATCGCGGAGTGCGTTCCCGACGAGCATGAAAGCCAGCACCAAGAGCATGATGGCAATGCCGGGCAGGATGGCCAGATAGGCGGCATCGAGGATGATGAAGGCGTAGTTTTCCTTAATCATGCTGCCCCACGATGGCATGGGGGGCTGAACGCCAATGCCTAGGAAACTCAAGCCGGCTTCCAGCAAGATGGCCGATGCGAAATTGGCCGCCGAAACCACGATAATCGGGTTGATGATGTTTGGCAGGATGTGCTTGAAAATGATACGGATATTCTTGAATCCCAAAGCTTTGCCAGCTTCGACGAAGGTGGTTTCGCGGATGGAGAGAATCTGTCCTCGCACGATGCGTGCCACTTCGACCCACATCGTCAAACCGACGGCAATGAAGACTTGCGCAATGCCTTTGCCTAGGGCAAACGTGATGGCGATGACCAAAAGCAGGGTAGGGATGGACCACACTACATTGATGAACCAAACCACCACGTCGTCGACTTTGCCGCGGAAAAATCCGCCCAGACTGCCCACGGTGATGCCGATGAGCAAACTTAGAAACACGGCAATGAAGCCTACTGTCAGGCTGATGCGGCTGCCCAAGACGAGACGGCTGAAGAAATCGCGGCCAAACTGGTCGGTGCCCAAAACGAATTTCTGGTGCTTCGTGCAGTTGCGCAAAATGTAGTTTTCGGCATCGGTCTGCAAATTGAAATGCTGCCCCGTAATTTCTTGATTGTCGTGAATTTCGGTTCTGACACTGCCGCTTTTTTCGGGATTGAAAAGAAAAATCTCGGTTTGCGTGGCGCTGATTTTCAGGCTGTCGTAGGGGATGAAGACATAATCATCGGGCTTGCCTTGCAGCAAGGTCTTGAAAAACGATTGTTTCGGATTGGGTTTCTCTTTAGGAATCTTCAGCATGTCAACCTTGAAACCAGGTTTCTGCGTGCTGAGTTCCAATAACTGGCGGTTGGCGTTGGGTGTCGGGTCGGGGATGATAAAGTAGGCGAAAATTGCCAATGACGCAAAAACAATGATGAAAAAGGAGGCTGCCATTCCCAATCTGTTTTTGCGGAATCGCTGCCAGGCAAGTGCCTTAGGTGACTGCAATTGCGTTTTTTCCTTTTTCATCATTTGCTAAGCCGTTGCTTACTTAGCTTATAGTCTTCCATCGATGATGTCGCGAGGCAGAATGCCTTTTACGTCATAGATGACGCCATTGTCTTTCCCGAAGTCTTTTACGTTGAGTTTCAAGAACTCGTTGTGTGCAACGGCTAAAATGACGGCGTCGAACTTTTCGTTTGGAAGGTTGTTGGTAATGTCAATGCTGTATTCGTGTTTCACATGGCTGGCGTTGGCCCAAGGGTCGTAGACAGTGATGTTGTTGGTGTATTCGCGTAAAGTGTTGTAAATGTCGACGACTTTGGTGTTGCGGATGTCGGGGCAGTTTTCCTTGAAAGTGATTCCTAAGACGAGTATCTTGGCATCTTTCACAAGTACGCCTTTCTTGTTCATGCACTTGATGGTCTGGTTGGCAACGTATGCGCCCATGCCGTCGTTCAGACGACGTGAAGCGCGCATGATGCGCGGCAAAACGCCGTATACCTGAGCCTTTTCAATAAGGTAATAAGGGTCGACGCTGATGCAGTGGCCGCCGACAAGACCCGGACTTAGTTTGATGAAGTTCCATTTTGAAGCAGCGGCATCGATGACGTCGTGTGTGTCGATGCCCATGGCGTTGAATATCTTGGCCAGTTCGTTCATGAAAGCGATATTGACATCGCGTTGCGAGTTCTCGATGATTTTTGAGGCTTCGGCAACTTTCATGCTGGGCGCCTTGTGTGTGCCGTTGACTAAAACGGAATTGTAGATGGAGTCGACATAGTCGGCGATTTCTGGCGTTGAGCCTGAAGTCACTTTCTTGATTTTTTCCACAGTGTGGAGCTTGTCGCCTGGATTGATGCGCTCAGGACTGTAACCGGCAAAAAAGTCAACATTGAATTTCAGTCCGCTTGTGCGTTCCACAACAGGAAGACATTCCTCTTCTGTAACTCCTGGATAAACAGTTGATTCATAAACTACTACATCGCCTTTCGAGATGACTTTGCCAACGGTCTCCGATGCACCCCAAAGTGGTTTCAGGTCGGGACGGTTGTTTTCATCCACTGGTGTTGGAACGGCAACCACATAGAAATTGCACTTGCGGATCTCGTCAATGTCGGTCGTACACTTGAATCCATGGTTGTTGATGGCATCTTGCAGCAGCTCGTCACTCACTTCAAGGGTGGCGTCATGGCCTGTCATCAAGGCATCAACGCGTGCTTGATTCTTGTCGAAGCCGATGGTTTCAAATTTTGTGGAAAACAAACGGGCAAGGGGCAATCCTACATAACCTAATCCTACTACGCAAATTCTCGTTTCTTTCATGATTTTATCATTTGAAGTAGCTTGCAAAATTACAATTTATTTCTATTCGATAGGAAAAAAATATTGTGGATAATTTCATACTTTTGCGCCCATGAATGACATCATCGAATTAAGGCATCTTTTACATTCTCGTGCCGAACTTTCTGAAAGCGAAATTGAGACGAACCATATTGTAAATGAATGGATTAGTAAGACAAGTCCTGATTTGCGAATCGAGAAAATCGGTGGTTACGGAGTGGCCGCCTTATATAAAGGAGAACAGCCTGGCAAGCGGATTTTGTTGCGTGCCGACATTGATGCGTTGCATATTCCTGAGCCAAATGTCATGGAATATCGTTCGCAAAACGAGGGCGTCTCGCATAAATGTGGTCATGATGGACACACGGCCATTTTGTGTGGCGTGGCCAAAAAACTGTCGCAACGCCGCCCTGAAAAGGGCGAAGTGGTGCTGCTTTTCCAGCCTGCCGAAGAAACGGGACAAGGGGCGAAAGCCATTTTGCATGACCCTCAGTTTGAGCAAGTCCTCCCTGATGCAGCCTATGGCTTGCATAATCTGCCTGGCTTTCCCGCAGGTCAGGTCTTGGTCAGGAAAGGTTGCTTTGCAGCGGCTTCCTTCGGCTTAAAGCTGGTCTTCGAAGGCAAGACGGCGCATGCTTCGCAGCCCGAAACGGGTAAAAGTCCTTCGGAACTGCTCGCAGTGCTCATCCATCAGTTGGAAAAGAAACGCGAGATGCTGAAAGCAGTGAAACCTATGACTACTTTTGTCATTACGCATGCTGTTTTGGGCGAAGAGACTTTTGGCGTGGCTCCGGGTCATGCCGAAATATGGCTCACGCTTCGCAGTTTCGACGATAGGAATCTTGAGATGCTGGCCGACCAAGTCATAGCATTATGCCAGGCAAAGGCGAAAGACTATCTTTTTGATTTTCAATTTACAATGCACGAGGCTTTTGCCGCCACCAACAGCAACGATGCCAATGTGACGGTCGTCGAAAATGCGGCAAAACGTTTGGGTCTCAGCCTCGGTCATCTGACGGAACCTTTCCGCTGGTCGGAGGATTTCGGACGTTTTGGCGCCGTGTGCCCTGTCGGTTTTTTCGGCCTGGGTTCGGGCTTTGCGCAGCCAGCCTTGCATAATCCGGAATACGATTTTCCCGATGCCATCCTTGAGACGGGTATAAATATGTTTGCCGAAATCATCAATGAGGAATTGGGATAGTGTCTTGTGTGGACTTACAATGGCAATAATATACTTTTAGACCCCAAATGAAAAATGTTGCTTGGAAAAAGCCGAAAGGCTGGCTTGAATCGAGCGGTTGCGAGATTCAAAGGTGGATAGAGAAAGGTTTTGCGGGTTTTGTATGTTTTGGTCATAAAAAG
>JAZQPN010000102.1:0-1569 GCA_045628585.1 Bacteroidales bacterium
CCCAAATCCCAGTTCATGCCCCACATCCGGTTGACAATGCGTTGGAACACCTCGCCACGGATTTGCATGGAACGTATTGCTGTTGTGTGGTTTATGCCATCTTCGGTGGAAGGCACGTCTTTAGCGCGGAAACGGTAGAAATCGGCGCTGAGGCCCATGCCGAATTTGTAAGTCTTGCCGTACATCCAGCGTTTGCCGAAGGCGTAATGGCGGCTGTAGCCGTCCCAATAGTCTGTCGGCAGATTGTAGTCGTATTGCATGAAGAATGTGGATTGCCAGCTTTCTTTCTTGGCTTTGTAATAGGTGCCGTTGCGCTCGATGCCGATGTAGGCGTTGCCTTCCGAAACGGGTGCGCCAATGGCCAAGGCTTGGTTGTCCTTCACTTCGTAGGAATCATGAAAACCTTTGTATGAAACGTTGATTTTCTTTGTGTTGGCTAATCTGTTTTTGTCGATAACAATGTCTTCCTGGTCGGCAATTAGAAGTTGGTAATAACCGTTCAGAATGCCGTTCTCGCCTTCGTAGTTGATGAAGATTTCGCTGGTTTTGACTTCGGTGGAATCAACAGGAAGTTTTTTCGTGAAATGTATTTTGATGGCATTGTCGTCTTCAACGAAAACGAAATTCCTTTCTGTGACTTTGTGCAGCTTCAAGAAATAGCCCGCTTGCGGCACGCCGTAACCAAAGGCATAGTCATAATAAGGATAGAGGTCGCCTGATTTCTCGATTTCTGCTTTCAGTTGCAAGGCGGTGAGGTCGCGGCGGGTCTGCCAAGCGCAGGCGCAGAAACCTGCCGTCAGCGGACTGGAAAACGAGGTGCCGAAAGCACTTTCGTAGCCGCCTGATGGATTGGCAACCGTGGCTTGACCGAAAGCGCAAACATTAGGTTTCATCCTGCCATCGGCTGATGGACCGTAAGAACTGAAGGAAATGTGACGGTAACTCACCAAATCGGCGTTGATGCCGCCCACGCAGAGTACATTCTCAGCGTCGGAAGGCGTGATGATGGTGCGCCAGCGGCTGTCGTCGCCTTCGTTGCCGGCTGAATTGCAAACCAGAATGCCTTTTTCAACGGCTTTGTTAGCAGCCTTGGCCACATACGATGTGCCGTCCATGTCTTTGGTATAATGGCGGTCTTTGCCGTAGCCCAGCGAACTGTTGATGATGTCGGCGCCGTTCTTGTCGGCCCATTCGGCACCTTGTGCCCACCAAATCTCTTCCTTGAAAGGCTCAGGGTCGATCTCGGTGCGGCCCAAAAGGAATTCTGCACCTGTGGCGAGGCCCAGTTGCTGACCGTCCTTCATGCCGGCAATGCAGCTCAGCACCATGGTGCCGTGGGTGCCCCAGCCATAGACGTTTTCCTGCTTTTTGGGGAAATTGTAAGTCTTGATAATCTGATGGTTGTCTCTCAAATGCTGAAAGGCAGGGTGCTTGTCGACGCCAGGAAATCCGGCATCCAAAACGCAGATGCGCAAGCCTTTGCCGTTGATGCCTTTGTTGATGAATTTCTGTCCTTCGAAACGCTTCACTTGGTCGGTCAGGACATCCTTGTCTTCACCAGTGATTTCC
>JAZQPN010000103.1:0-3299 GCA_045628585.1 Bacteroidales bacterium
GGAACCGATGCTCACACTGTGGGTATCGACGCCATTATGAACATGAAGGGTTATGCTGGTCACTACGGACTGGAACGTTATGAAATGATTGAAGCTTACAACCTTGGTTCTCAGGTTCCTAACGAAGAATTCATTGCCAAAGGCATTGAACTTCACGCTGACGCATTGATCATTTCACAAACCGTGACCCAGAAGGATGTTCACATCAAGAACATGACCAATTTCATCGAACTGATGGAAGCCGAAGGTCTGCGTGACAAGATGATTTGCTGCTGCGGTGGTGCTCGTGTCACGCACGAACTGGCCAAGGAACTCGGTTTCGATGCTGGTTTCGGCATGAACACATACGCCGACGATGTGGCTTCATTCATCGTTCAGGAAATGGTGAAAAGAGGCGTGAAATAATAGAAACAATTAAACAAATCAACAATAAACAATTAAACATTTCATATTATGGATAAAAACGAAATGAGAGAGGTTATCGCCAAGAGAGCAGCTAAGGAACTGCATGATGGCGATGTTGTCAATCTGGGTATTGGCATTCCTACAATGATTCCTAATTATCTTCCAGAAGGCGTTGAAGTGGTTCTCCAGACCGAAAACGGCGCAATGGGCATGGGTCCTACACCTGCTGAAGGTCAGGAAGATAAGAACCTGATTAACGCTGGTGGCGGTTTCATCACCTTGAATCCAGGTGCAAGCTCATTCGACTCAGCTACTTCATTCAGCATCATCCGTGGCGGTCACGTCAACGTGTCGTTCCTTGGTGCTCTGCAAGTGGATGAAAAGGGTAATTTGGCCAACTGGATTATTCCTGGCAAGATGGCTCCTGGCATGGGTGGCGCTATGGATCTCGTGGTCGGTGCCCGCCGTGTTATCCTCACCATGGAACACACCCAGAAAGGCGCTCCTAAAATCCTGAAGGAATGTAATTTGCCTCTGACAGCTGCTGGTCAGGTCGATATGATTATCACTGAAATGGGTGTCATGCAAATCACTCCAGAAGGCATTGTCTTGACTGAAATTCATCCGGAATTCACCGTCGAACAGGTTCAGGCTGCTACTGATGCCAAGCTCATCATTTCTCCTAACCTGAAACCAATGGACATTTAATCGCTGGGTCATGGAATACGAATTTTTGAAGATTGAGAGAATTGACGGAATCAGCATCATGAAGGTGTCTGCTCCCAAATCTTTGAATGCTCTCAATTCCACGATTTTGCGTGAAATCGGTGATTTCGTTGAAAACCTTGACGATACGACAAGGGTGCTCATCATCACCGGTGACGGCGAAAAGGCTTTCGTGGCTGGCGCCGACATCGCTGAAATGGCCAACCTCAATGAAGAAGAAGGCTACAAGTTTGGCGCTTTGGGTGCCAAGGTCTTCCGCCGTATTGAGACGCTCGACATTCCTGTCATTGCAGCCGTCAACGGATTCGCTTTGGGCGGTGGCTGCGAATTGGCCATGGCTTGCGACATCCGCATCGCTTCCAATAAGGCGAAGTTCGGTCAGCCGGAAGTGGGATTGGGCATTACGCCTGGTTTCTCCGGCACTTACCGTCTCGCCAAATTGGTCGGTCAAGGCTATGCTAAGGAAATGATTTTCACGGGTAAAGCCATCCGTGCTGATGAAGCATTGCGCATCGGTTTGGTCAATGCCGTTTACGAACCTGAGGACTTGATGCCAAAGGCAATCGAAATGGCTCAGAAGATGACCGAAAACGCACCATTGGCTATCAAGTATGCCAAGCAGTGCATCAACGAAAGCTATGACCTCGTCGCCGAAGACGCCATGGAACTCGAAAGCCGTAATTTCGGAAGGTGCTTCGCTACACAAGACCAAAAGGACGGCATGGCAGCATTCCTCGAAAAGAGAAAAGTCGTGTTTAAAGGAAAGTAAATAACAATCAGTTATCAGCTAACAGCTTGGTTCCTCCAAACTGTTAGTTGATTTCTGAAGTTTTGGAAGCGGATTTTAGCAAGAACAAGGCACTATGAGTGATATTGTACCCAACCAGCAGAACCTCATCATCTACAATACCCTTGATGGCAAGGTGAGTGTGACGATGATGGCTCGCGACGGCAATGTCTGGATGAACCAGAAGCAGATGGCAGAACTTTTTGCCACCTCGATTCCTAATGTCAATATTCATATATCTAATATATTAAAAGAGAATGAATTAGATAAGGATTCAGTTATTAAGGATTATTTAATAACTGCCGCTGATGGAAAGCATTACAATGTCACTTTTTACGCCTTGGACATGGTTTTGGCGGTTGGTTTCCGAGTAAAGGGAAAACGCGGCACACAATTCCGCATTTGGGCCAACCAGCACTTGAAGGAGTTCATCGTGAAAGGCTTCGTGCTTGACGATGAGCGCCTCAAGAACCCTGATGGCCGCCCCGACTACTTTGACGAGTTGCTTGAACGCATTCGCGACATTCGTGCTTCGGAGAAACGATTCTACCAGAAACTGCGCGATTTGTTTGCTCTTAGCAGCGACTACGATTCCACCGACAAAGCCACTCAGATGTTTTTTGCCGAAACGCAGAACAAACTGCTTTACGCTGTCACTCACCAAACGGCTGCCGAAATCGTTGTCAGCCGCGCCGATGCTTCACAACCCAACATGGCTCTCACTTCTTGGAAAGGCTCAGTGGTGCGCAAGCAAGACATCTACATCGCCAAAAACTATCTTTGCGCTGATGAGATAGATATGCTTAACCGCCTTACGACGCTTTTCCTTGAATCGGCTGAAATCCGTGTAAAGGAACGCTGCGACTTGACTATCAACTACTGGCGACAGAATGTTGACCATCTGTTGCAGTTCCAAAACAAGGATGTGCTTCGCAATGCCGGAAGTGTTACCAACAAGGAAATGGAAACTCGTGTGGAGGCTGTTTACGAGCAGTTTGACCAACGCCGCAAACACACCGATGCACAGCTTGCCGACCAAATGGACGATGAGGAACTGAAACAACTGGAACAGCAAATCGTGAACCGAAAATGATTGTGTAAAGTCAATAAACTTAAAAATTGTATAAATCTTAAATATTTAAATTTTAAATCATTAAATCTTAAAGTCATGAAAATTTGTGTTATTGGTACTGGAACCATGGCAAAAGGTATCGTGAAGGCTTTCGCGGCCAAGATGCCAGTCGTCATGAAGAGCCGTACACAAGCCAGCCTCGATAAGGCTATGGCTTCCATTTCGAAGGGCTATGCAAAGCTCGTCGAAAAGGGCAAGATTGCTCAGGATGCTATGGATGCCATCATGGCAAACATCAGCACGACAACT
>JAZQPN010000104.1:0-14594 GCA_045628585.1 Bacteroidales bacterium
CACGCCTGGCCGACCTTGAACAACGCCATCCTCACCATCGTCGACGACGAAAAAGCACAACCGATTCTCAACACGCTGAAAGAACAAGACCAAAAGACACCAGAACTGGGTCTTCGCGCTTTCTGCTGGAATGTTGAAAACATGATTTGATTTCACCCATCTTTTTGGGACGTTTGCTTAGCAACTTATTACCGCGAATCCTTATCGGACAAAGCAAAATAACGAATTATCGGAACGGAGACACGATTTAGGTCTATCGGCCTCCATGTTCCACACCCATGTCATACAGCTCATCCAAATGACGTTTCAGCCGGCGTGCCATGGGACGGAATGTATAATAGGTGATGGTAGCCGAAATTGGGGCGCCGACTAAAGGCAGCACCTTCCCTACTCCTTTGGCAAAAGTCTCTTTGGTCATGTCCATGCCAATCCATTGTGCAATCTTGATAACGTAATGAGCGACAATCGTTTCCGACAATTTTACGCCGGCGTTTTTTGAGACTGAAGTCGCCACCTTAGCCAAAGCCTCGACAGCCAGTTTATTGCCCATCATGGCACCCACGAAAAGCGTCATGATGTTCAGCGATTCATCGTCCAACTGATTGTTGACATTAGTCAGTGCAGGCCATCCGTATAGGTAAATCAGTTTCTGCATCAAGGCGAGGATGTGACCGTAAAACTGCGTGATGTCGGTCGGAATGGTACCAGCCATCCACCAGCCGCCGGGCAATCCCATCAAGGCCGAAGTGCCGCATACCATGGTCAAGTGATAGCTGATGCACTGGTTGGCGAGTTTGTCGATTTCCTTTTTGGTCAACACCTCAATGGGTGAGTTTTCGAGAGCCGTCATCAGTTCCATGGGCGTACAGAACTTGCCCAGTTCCTTTGTGAGGAACTCGTTGCGGTCCACCTTGACGAAAGGCAGCGAGAGGCTCGCCGACAAAATGCCGTTCCACAAGCTGATGCCTTTTTCCGTTTTGTTTTCTTCGGTCTCTTTTGACATACGCAAACAGATTTTTGCGCAAAGATAAACAAAAAGCCCGACGCCGAAGCATCGGGCTTTTGCCATTATGAAAAGAAATCAATGCATCACGGTGAAACGGCGTGAAGCAGTGCCGTTAGCGGTACGGATAGTGGCATTGTAGATGCCGGCTTCGTACTGTGTGGTGTTGATAATCACCTGACTTTCGGAGCATGAGAAGGTTCCGATAATCTGGCCCATCATGTTGCTGATGACGACTTCCGTCATGCCTTCGGCCTGAATGGTCAGGTTGTCATTGGCAGGATTCGGGAAGATGTTCATCTCAGCTTCGTTTTCGCAAACCGATGTAACGGTTGCCGTCACATAGTCGTTGCCATCGTTAGCCCAAGCCGGAGTCGATTCGCAATGGTTGCGGTAAGCAGTCACCTTATAATAATAGGTGCCAGATTCAACTTCATCGAAATATTCGTGAGCGGTCTTGTCGGCTTCGCCAACTTCCGTGTAGGTCACGTTGTCGGTTGAACGGTAAATCTTGAAGTTCTTTGGTTCGTCGGCATATTCCCAAGTCAAAAGGGTACCGAAGGCATCACCTTCGTAAACATATTCGGCAGCCAGATTGTCAGGAGGCAGGCAGCCGCTGCAATCGTTTTCTTCGGTGGTCATCACGCTCGGAATGTTGGTTGATGAACCAGAATAGGAATAAACCGATTCATTTGATGAGTTCTTAATGTTGATGGTGATGCTCTGCACCGTGCTTGATGGGGCGACCCACTTGAAGGTGACATTGCCTTCCGGAACGCGCATCTGATAGCTGATAGGCGTTGATGAAGTCATGGTCAATTCTTCAACGATATTGCCATAAGAGTTGACCAACTGAATCTTGCCATCATTCCATCCTTGGAAGTTGGTGGTCTGACCGACGATTTTCCAATAGCAGGTTGGACCATACTGGTATCTGTATTCAGCCACACGGCCTTTCACGTTGTTGGTGATATAATAAACCTTGTAAACATAGCTGTCGAATTCCGGCACTTCATCAGTGAAAGTCATGGTTGCACCAGCGGCAACATTTTCTTGTGCAAACACTTGGACGCCATTGCGTTCGATGACAATCTTCTCAATATTTTCAATGGTTTCGCCACCATAATTCACCGTAGGATTTTCCCAAGTGATGACACCTTGCTTTGAATTGGCATTGACGGCATTGATGTTCAGTTCAGGAGCTGCAACGAAACCGTCATAGATATAGTCAGGAACAAAGTTGAAGACAGCAGCATTGTACTCATTGAAATGAGAACCTACAGGATTCACAGCATCGATGGCATAATAAGAATCGCCATAGCCGCTCCACCCGAAATTGAAGTGGAAATAACGGTCGTCGCGATAGCCGTCGCAAACGTAAGCGTGACCTTCGTTGCCATCAACGCCTGAATAATAGAAAGGTATTCCACGATCCAGGCTTTCGATGAGTTTGTCTTCCCACTGCGTTCTGCTGTATGAATCGCGGTAGAGAAGTTCGGCAGCCGAAGTGTATCTGAAATAGGTCGAAATAGCGCCAGGGACATCACCCGACTGGGCACCGCTGCCATTGTAACCGTATTGCATATTGATTGAAACGCCGCAATGCCACATCAGACGTGCAACGGCATCAATCTGAACTGCCTGTGAGCCATTGGAGATTTGGATCGGCATGTTGTTCCAATCGTAATAGGTGTTTTCGAAATCGGCGGTCTGCATCGGGAAACCCTGAGGCGTGTAGGAATAAGTTCCGGCACCGTGATCAGGCCAGTTCCAGTATTTCATCACCATAGCCATGGCATCGGCAGCGCATCCGGCATAAACGTGACCGCCAGGACCATAGTTGTGAGCCGGGCACAGACGGTTGTAAGGGTTGTCCTGGTTCCATTTCAGGTTAATCAGCGGATTGACGCCTTTTTCGCCAGACTTTTCGGAAACGCTGCCATCTTTGGCGAGACGCATCCACTGTTCGGCAATCTGAACTTCCTGTTCCATGCCGGTTTCAACGGCATAACTGATTTCATTGGTGTAATGATTCAGAAAATCGCGCATACCGTCAGGCATGTTGGCAGCATCAAAACCGCCTTCTTCGGAGAAAGCGAGGATAGGCTGTGCCACGTCATCGGCGGCGACAACCACAAAACCGCCTTCAAAGCTGAAGACATAAAGGGCTGCATTGCCATTGGCCTGCATGGAAGTGTAAGCCAAATCCAAATTGTTGACTTGTTTTGCAACAGCGAGGTTGCGGTTGGCGAACTTCAAGCCGTATTCCTTGGCTTGGTTCACATCGACTGGTGATGCCACAACTTGCGCAAACGAAAGCACCATGGCCATCACGAAAAATAATGTTTTTCTCATTTGTTATTAAGTTTGATATTGAATTTCAAAAACATAGACTATTATTTCATCACGGAGACACGCTGTGTCGTTTCGCCATTGGCCGTGACAATCTTCACGAAATAGATGCCCGACTGCTGCTGACTGAGGTCGAGATTCATGGCATCGTCTTCGCAGACAATTGCACAGACCTGCTGACCGACAAGATTCGTAACCGTCACCGACTTCAAGCCTACGGCTTCAATTCTGATGTTGCCGTTGGTCGGGTTAGGATAAATCCGGCAGTTGATTGTCAGATCGTCGACACCGGCATTGTTGAAGCGGAGAAAATCCTCACCCGTTGCCGTCTGTGCAAATTCCGATTCACATTCGGCATATATAGCTTTCACTTGCACTTTATAGTCGATAAGTCCGCTGACATGATTGAAAGTGTATTCTGTTAAGCTGCCTTGGGTATAGGAAACCAATTCGCCGTTATCAAATTCCACCACAGTAACGGAATAAGCATCAGGAATTCTGTCCGTCGGAGCAGTCCATTCCACTTTGATGACATTGTCCGTCAGAGTACCTCTGAGATCAGTCGGAGCCGGACAAGGCAACTGGCTGAAACGGATGAAATCATCGCCAGAAGCCGTTGTAGCAAAATCAGATTCACATTCGGCATAAACAGCTTTCACTTGGAAACTATAGTCGAATGTTTCAGCGGCAGGAATAAAATCGAAACTGGCAGAAGTAAGGCTTTCGGCTGCAACCACAGCACCATCCTGATTATCCGTAACCGTCAGGAAATAATTGTCAGGGACTCTGTCAGCTGGAGCCGTCCATTCCACGTGGATATTGCCATCCTGCATATCGCCCGTCAAATCTGTTGGAGCCGTGCATGGCAAAACGGGTTCAACGATGACCGTGACGCAAACTTCGTTGGTTGGTTCCGATTCCACTCCAGCGGTCGTGGCAGTCACCCAATAGCAATAGGTGTTATCAACTTCAACATTTTCATCAGTGAAGGTGTTTTCCGTGATGCTTTCTGCAATGAGAACGCCATTGCGGAAAACATTATAGCTTTCTGCCAGAGCAGCATAATTCCATGCCAGCTGCACTTTTTCCAGGTTGTTGAAAGCAATCAGGCCATCAGGCGTAGTGGTCTTATTGTACTCAACGAAAAATTCATCAGGATTATACAAGGCTGCTGCGTAAGCCGAAGTGCACTGAATATCAGTATACATGGCTGTAATTGCGTAATAATATTTTCCTTCCGGAAGGGAGGAATTATCCTTATATTCGGTAGAAGTGGTAGGTTTTATCAGCCTGTAGTTTTCGCCTTCGGCCTTGCGGTAAATCATGTAACCATTCTGTGCCTCGCCTTCCGGTGCTTCCCAATGGATGAATGGACGGCCATTGGACAGCAATGTGAGGTAAAGGTGTTGAGGAGGCTCGCAGCCTGAACCCGAATTGGCGCAATATTCGTTGGAAAGTGCCGATTCGCCACCACTGCAAAGTGCCGTGACCTGGTAGCAATGGCCGCCAATCGAAGTGTTTTCATCGAGAAATTGCTTTTCGGATGACATCTCGAAAATGAAGCCGTCGCGATAGATGCAGTAGCCGAATTCAGGTGTCAAATCCGAATCCCATGTAAGCAGAATGTTGGTGTTGTCATCCTGTTGGACAACAGCTTTCAGGTTGTATGGTTCGGTGCAAATGTTTTCATTGCCACAGCCATTGTTGATATTGACGATTTCGCCAGCTTCAAGCGTAGCAGATGAACCGTTGTAGTTGAACACCACATTGCCATCGGCATCCTTGATGGAGAAACCGACTTTGCTGACAGCAGTTTCCGGTTCAACCCAAACAAACGAATTGCGTCCCAAAGCGACAGAGATGTTCTGCACTGCAACAGATGAAGAAATCATGGTGACGAAAGCCGTTTCGGTGCCGGCACCATTGCGCACCGAGATGCCACCACCATTCCAGCCGTGGAAATCGCCGCCAGAAAGCACCACTTTCCACTGGCAATAAGGGCCATACGAAATTGAGTTGTAGACCGGACGGCCATCCATGCCGCCATAAACCAGACTAACGGAATAGTCAAACCTGTCGAAATACGGCACCTTGTCAGTATAGCTCATGTTAGCACCGGCGGCCACATTTTCCTCTTCATGAATCACGAAACCATTGCGTTTGACAATGACTTTGTCGAATGAGGAAACCGTTGCACCACTGACCGTCGTCGTCGGATTGACCCATGAAAGCGTTCCGAACAAGGACTCATCGTTTTCAACACTGATAACCAATGTGTCAGGCGCCATAGGCATGGCCGAATATAAATCTTTCGGTGCCATGTCAAGGATGACACCCTGACCGCTGCTGTATTCGAAATCATCGCCATCAATGACGAAATAACCGTTGCTGGCACCACCCCACCCCCAATTGAAGTGGAAAAGATAATCGACATCATAGCCGTCGCAAATGAAAGCATGCCCACCGTCGGCACCAGCATAGCCCGAGTAGTAAATCGGCATATTCTGGTCCAAGTTCGCACGGAGCATATCTTCCCAAACTCTTGTCGCAGTGCCACCCTTTTCAACATAACGTGCTTCAGGTGCGTAGCTGAAATAAGCAGCCATATCGCCTGGCACCTCAGGAGAATGGGCACCGCTGCCATCGGTAGCATAATCCATATCGACGGCCACACCGCAATGATAGGACAAAACAGCCACGGCATCAATCTCTTCATCCGTCGACTGGTTGCCTAAAGACTCAGGCATGATGTCCCATCTGTAAGTGGTTCCGCCAAAATCAGCCGACTGCTCACCATAAACGGGATGCACATAGCTGTGTGAACCAGTGCCTTGTGCCGGATAATTCCAATATTTCATGATTTGGGCCATAGCCGTTGCCACGCAGCCAGTAGGTGTCCCAGGAGGGCAATATCTGTTGTACAATGGCGACTGATTCCATTTGGTCTGAATCAACGGGCCAACCACAGGAACGTTGCTGCCACGCGAAATGTTGCCATAGTTTTCAAGCTGTTTCCATTGTGCGGCAATGTCAGCCGAAGCATGGCTGCCTGCCTGAACAGCCTGGGCAATGCTTTCGGAAATTTCGCCGAGGAACCATTTCATGTTTTCCGGACCGTTTTCGTAATCGAAAGCGCTTTCATCGGAATAAGCCAAGACGGGACGAGCGCAATCGTCGGCGGCAATGATCACAAAGCCATTACCAACGTTGAAGGCATACATCGTGGCCATGCCGTTGGCACCACGGAGCGTGTACGACAAAACGGCCTCGTCAGCCGAACGCGAAAGGCCCGAATGATGTTTTGCAAAACTTGTTGCAAGACGCTGAGCCTTAGCAACATCAACAGGTTTTGCCTGAACCATGCTCACACCCAAAAGGGCGATAGTCAAAAAGAGTAAATGTCTTTTCATAGGTAATAAGTTTGATGTTTTCTAATTAAGGGGTCAAAAATAGGAATTTTATCAATAGTGACCAACATAAATTTCGATGGATTTTGTGTTAGCAAAAATCTAAGTCGCGTTTCATTCTTCATCAGCCTGCTCATAATAATATGAATAATCAATGCCTTTCATAAATATCTCGCGACTATTGATGTCGTCAGTCAAAGCCTTTTGAATCAAGTTCTTAATGGGTTGTGCATTGGTTGTACTTGCCTTCATGGCAGCAAGATAGTCTTTCTTGTCAATTTGGCTCCAGTCCACACACTGCTTCAGATTTTTTTTGAAAATCAAGTCAAGCCAGATACGGGTGCTGCGTCCATTGCCCTCCATGAATGGATGCACCACATTTATCTCCACATATTTGTCCATGATTTCATCGAAAGTACTTTCTGGCATCTGTTCTATTTTCCTGAGATTCTCATGGAGATATTCGGCTCGGCAAAACAAAGTGCCATCTTTCCAAATCGTTTTTTGCCGTATTTGTCCTGCGAAATCATACAGACCTCCAAAGAGATAGGCATGAATTTGTTGCAATCCTTGCACCGTACCAACGGGAATGGAATCCAGCATATTGCTCTCGAAAAGCGTGTAAGCCTTCTTCCTACTCTGGCCATCGATGGTATTGTCGCTATAAGTGAGCCAATCGAGGAATTGGATTGCCCTTGCATTGTTGATGCTTCTTGCCAATTGAGCAACGCCATCAGCATTGAGCGTATCGGTGGCATATCTTTTGCCATCCGCAGCCCTCAACTTCAGTTGGTTAGTGGTACTAACCAACTCAGGTTGCTCCCGTTTGAGTTTCGTTTTCAGATACTTCCAATAGTTACGATTCTTAGCATAGTCATCTTGCTGATTGATGGCACCAATGACATCCAGCACTGAGAAAAACCACTGCTGTTTCACTGCATCCCACACAGCCCTGACTTCGCGGTCGTTATAAAAACGTATTGATATCTTATTCGTTTCGTTCTCCTTCATCATGCTTGATTTTTCTTCTGACAATAAAAATAATCAAAATCACGTCTTCTGTTCCTTTTTCTTAGCCGCAGGGAACAAGATGTTATTCAGAATCAACCTGAAGCCAGGTGAATTGGGGTGCATTTCAAGTTCGGTGGGCGGGTCACCGACAATGTGGCGGTAGTCCTCAGGGTCGTGGCCGCCGAAAAATGTCCAGAAGCCATTGCCGAAATTGCCGTGAATGTAACGGTCTTCATTCAACGCGGCATTGTCGCCCAAAACGACGACCGAAGGTTTGACGTATGCCTTATTGAAAGCCGTGGTCTGCCCCATGAAACCCTTAATCAGCCTTTCGTGGCATTGCGTGAGCATGGTCGGCACCGGATCCCACTTGGCGGAGAAATCGAAAAGCAGAAAATAGTCGTTCTGTTCCTGCACCATACGGCTGCGGCCTTCAGTGACATCGATATTGGAAATTTCGTATTCCTGAGGATTGGTCGATACAGTGAAGTCGGTGAATGCGAAGCAGTTATCATAATTCAAGCGTTTGGTGTCGCCGGCATGAATCGGGTCGCCATCGAACATATAATCGCAAATGTCGAGGCCATCAGCGGCCAAAGCCACATCGAAACTGTCGGGAGCCGAGCACATGGCAAACATATAGCCGCCACCTGCCACAAACTCACGGATTTTCTTCGCCACAGCCAGTTTCAGTTGCGAAACTTTCTGGAAACCCCATCGGTGTGCCGTTTCCTCCTGTAAGCGCACATCTTCCTGATACCAAGGATAATTGCGGTAGCGCGACCAGAATTTGCCATATTGCCCTGTGAAATCCTCATGATGCAGGTGTAGCCAGTCGTAGGTAGGCAGCACACCTTGCAAAACTTCATCGTCGTAAACCACATCGTATGGAATTTCGGCATAGGTCAGCACCATGGTCACGGCATCGTCCCAAGGCAGATTGTTCTTTGGCGCATAAACTGCAATGCGCGGCACTTTCTGTAGCTTCATCTCGTCCATGTTCACGCCAGGGTCAGCGATTTCGGCCAAGATTGCATCGGCCTGCGCATCGGCAATGACCTGATAGCTCACGCTGCGCATCTTGCACTCGCGCTCAAACATTTCGTGGTATGGAATCAGGTAGCTTCCACCCTTGTAGTTCAGCAACCAGCTGATTTCCACATCGCGTTGCAAAACCCAATAGGCCACGCCGTAGGCCTTCAGGTGATTGGTCTGGGTGTTGTCCATCGGAATGAGAAGATAAGCGGCTTTCGATGGCAACGATACAAGCAGCAGCAAAGACAGAAGAATTACTGCTTTTCTAAAAATGCGGTTCATTTTACTCCTTCACTATTTTCACAACGGAAACACAACCGTTTCCTTCGACTATCTTTACAAAATATATGCCCGGAACGACGCTTGAAACATCAAAGGAACATCCGCTTTCCGAAATGTACTGTGAACACAATACTTTTCCAACGACATCAATCAGTTCAGCGGAACAGACATTCACGCCTTTTATCGTCAGCATGTCGTGAACAGGATTTGGATAGACTTTTACGCATTCACTGTCATTTTCCGAGACATCGGTATAACCAAACATGGCTACCAGATTGGCATCTTCCTCTATTTCAAAACTATATTCGGCATTGGAAGAAACCACAATTCCGTTTAACAACCAGCCTGTGAACGAAAATCCAGCATTTGGAATGGCCTTCACTATGGCCGTCTTATCTTCGCAAGTAGGCATTTTTACGATTTCAGCACTGCCCTTTGTCACATCGGATGAAGCCACCGTGAGTTCAGGCATGATTCCAACGTAATTGATGAAAGTCTTCCACACATCGGTATTGCGATAAGTCTCAACAGCGCCACAAGGAACATTCACCGTGATGGCATTCGACACTTGAAACGCCATATCCGACATATAGGGCGGAATGGCCGATTTCGAGGTCAGCTCCAAAATGGAATGGCAACCACTAAAAGCATTGGCGGCAATGCAGTTGACATTGGCTCCAATCACAACATTCCTCAAGTTGCTGCAACCTGAAAAAGTCGCCGAATTAATAGCTTCTACGGAATTTCCAATCACAACCGAGCGCAAACTACTACATTCATCAAATGCCATTTCTCCAACAGTACGCACACTATTCGGAATGACCAAATCCGTCAAACCGGAACAATATTCAAAAGAATTTTTCCCTATGGAGACAACACTTTCAGGAATATGGAGTTCCGTCATGTGGAACCCTCTAAACGCCCTGTCGGGAATGATTTTAACCTTTTCGCCGATTACCAATTGATCGGGAGCATATATAAACAGGTTTTCGCCACCGCCAAGTGTTGAACATTCTATTGCATTGAAATAAACCGTATTAATATCCATCGAAGAGTATCCTCCAAAAGTCCCGTAATAAAAACGGACATCTTCGCCAATGACGATTGTCCTCAGATTGCGGCACTCTCTGAAAAGTTCATCGGAGCAAGTGCAATACACTGCATCAAAATAGACGGAATCCAAAGCGTTGCAATCATAAAAAACGTATGTTCCGAATGATGTAACCGATTTTGGAACACTCACCGAAGTGATATTCTCGCAACGGTAAAACGCATCGCTGCCGATTGATTCCACCTTATCTGGAATGGCCAGATTGCCACTGAGCTTATAACAATACTCGAAAGCACTGGAACCGATTGAGACCAAGTTTGATGGCAGAATCAATTGGCCTGCAAGATTATAGCAACCGAAAAAAGCTTCATAGCCAATTTCCGTTATCGAATCAGGCAAATGCAACTCACAGTTCAACGAAGCACAATCCTTAAAGGCGCGGTCGGGAATGCGTCTGACATTCTCGCCAATGACCAGCACTTTCAGAGAATTGCATTCATCGAAGGCTGGGAAATAATAGTCACCCATTGTCTGGCAATTCGTGGCATTAAAAATCACCGTATCAATTTTAGATTGCCAAAAAGCCTCGCTTTCAATCGTGACTACAGATTCGGGTATCGTAACGGTTCCTCTCAATTTGGCACAATTAAAAGCGCGGTTTCCAATATACCTGACTGAATTGCCCAAACACAACGATGTGATTTTAGAGCAAAGCACAAACGCTCCAGGCGCTATGGAATCGACAAAATCGGGAATGACAAGTTCACCCGTAAGTTGCGAATTGTAAAACGCATGATCGCCGATGACACGCAACGAATCGCAAAAGACGACCGATTCAACTGCCGTCTGACGGAACGCATGTCCGCCGATTTCCCTAACCACATATTCGGTTCCCTGGTAGGATACGACCGACGGAATGACCATTTCACCGGAAGGCGCCTCGAAACCACTCCAGCCTTTCAAATTCGGGCTTACAATCCGCACATAATGATGCTGGGCATCGAAAATCTCGTAATAAAGCGTTTGCCCCGTTTCGCAAACAGCGGAAAAATCGTAAGCAAAAACATTGATTGACAACAAAATGACAAGCAATGACAAGAGAATGTTTTTTTTCATATCCAAAACATTTTAATCAATTACAACTTTTTTAACGGCAACCTGTTTTCCGTTTTCAGAAATCACGCAAACACAATATATGCCTTTGTCAAGTTCCTCGGCATCAACACTTACACAATTCGATTTTGAACCGGCAGAAACTGTTTTCACTTTTTTCCCAGTCATGTCATACAAATCGATTCTGCCCAGGTTTTCGCCTTCCACCGTGAATTTTTCAGAGGCAGGATTCGGGAAAACGGAAAAACGGCATGATTCCGTTTCATCAACCGAAGTCTCGGAAAAATGCGCCACAAAATCGGCATTGCCATCAACGGTAACAACCAACCTCAGATTTAAGGAAACCACTTCCCCGTTTTTGGTCCAAAAATAAAAACGCTGACCTTGAGCAGGGAAAGCCTCCATGACGGCACGGTTGTCGTCGCAATCGGGTGCATGGCTGCATACCACATTGCCAAATTCAGGCACATCAGCACGGACTGAAAAAGAAAATATGAAATCCTCAAAATAATTGGTAAAATTCTTCCATTGCGGCATAATGCGATAATAATCAGCACAACCACAATTCACATGAACCGGCAAATCGGCCGGCAAGCCAGCAAAGGCATCCGCTTCAGCATCAGGAGGCACAATCGACTGAACTATCATCTCGGTGAAAACGCCGCAACTATCGAAAGCAAATTGTTCAATACGATTCAAACCCGCAGGGAAAACTATTTTTCCAGACAGTCCCGGGCAATTGCAAAACGAATAGCTGCCAATGGTTTGCATCGTTTCAGGAAACACCAAATCACCCGTAAAACCAGAGCACCCCCTAAAGGCGTAAGCACTCACAGAAGTCATGCGGGGAGGCAAATGCAAACTGCCAGTGAAGCCCGAACAGTTTTCAAAAGCCGACGTGTTGACATAACGCAACGATTCGGGCAGATGCAACTCACCTTTCAGGCCCGAACAGCCACGAAACGCACCTTGGCTGATATAGCTCAATGATTCCGGCAAGACAAGTTCACCATCAAAACCAGAGCAATAGCCGAACGCATTGTTTTCAATCCTTGTCACGGCATCAGGGATAACCAAATCGCCAGTCAGCCCGGAACATTTATAAAAGGTGCCATTCTCAATGCCGTAAAGCGATTCCGAAAGCGTCAAATGTCCGTTAAATCCCGTGCATCTGACGAAAGCATAGCTACCCAAACTTGACACGTTGTTCGGAATGACCAAATCGCCAGTAAAACCTGAACATTCGGCAAAGGCGTCGTCACTAATCCACCTTAAAGTCTGAGGAAGCACCAATTCACCAGTCAGGCCCGAACAGCCATAGAAAGCATTTGAACCGATTTCTGTCAGTCCTTCGTTCAAAACCAAAGCTCCAGAAAGGCCGGAACACATATAAAAAGCATAATATCCGATGGTTTCAATAGTGCTCGGTATGACCAATGGACCAGTCAAATCGCTGCAATATTCAAATGCACCGCCCGAAATGCCAACAACCGTATAGGTTTGCCCATCATATTCAACAGTCGAAGGCAAGATGATGTCACCCGTAGGCTTTTCATAACCAATGTAGAATGAATTTGGAGCTACGATTTCCACTCGATTTGTGTCTTCAATAATCTCATAATAAAGCGTTTGTCCTGTTTCGCAAACAGCAGAAAACACGAATGCGAAGCTCAGGTTTGATGTCAAAAGCAACAAAACAAAAATCAAGTATTTTTTCATAAATCAAAACTTTAGATAATTCTCTAATAAAGGATTAAGTTTTCCGGCATTTTTCGTCACCGTCTGCAATTGCGCCCAGTTCTTAATCATGCCTTTCGAGTCGCGGTGCTTGAAAATGGCCTTCACCAAATCGTAATCCAGATAAGGATGATTAACCAGTGTCTTGAAATCATCGCGGTTGATGTCAACTTTCTTTGTTTCAACGGATTGGAATTGCAGATACGGCAAAACAGCCTGATAATGCACCGAATCCATGCCTTTCACTTCCAACAACTGCTCCAGATTCAGGAATCCGCCCAACTTGTTGCGATAAGTCACGATTCGGGCAGCCAGATACGGACTGACTTTTGGCAACTGCCCGAACAAAGCCGAATCGGCAGCATTGATTTCAACCATTGCAACTGGATTTGTTTCAAACGTTTTCGATTCCATTTCGGCACTGCCCTTATCATCATATTGGCGGTTTGAGCGGTCATAAATGTTCCGGTTCAATGGCGGAATGACGATAAAAGGCTCTAATTCGGCAAATTCCTCATCACTAATCGAATACATTTTCTTGACATCGTTTTTCGAATAGAATTTCCCGCCTTTTGCCTCATAATTCTTGATGGTGCGTATTTGACGGTCGGACAAGCCCATTTTGCGCCAGTCCTCTTCAGGCAAGCCATTGGGATTGAAGGGGAAAGGCGTCAGATGCGGTTCATCGGCAACCACTTCATGAGTTTGCCTTTCCGATTGCACATTCATGGCATTTTGACGTGCTGCAATCAACGAATCGAGGGCATGGAACGTGTATGGGTTGGCTTCGTTATGAAATGGTTTACAAATACTTACAGCAATAAGAATGACGATCACGACAGCCAACGAAATGATGGCAACACGTTCGCCTTTGCTAAACTTCAGAAAACCATCGTTAAATTCGTCCATGAAAGCATCATTTGAATAATCCCAAACCACTGAGGAAAATCACAGCTATAGCCAAAGGAGCCACAAACTTGATAATGAACAGAATGACTGATTTGATGTGCATTTTCAACTGTCCTCCATTGGTGATTTCATCATAGAATTTCCTTTTGCCCAAATACCAGCCCACAAAAATCACAATCAAGAGGCCGCCAACCGGCAGTAAAATATTGGAAGACAAGAAATCAAGACTATCGAAAAACGATTTCCCGCCAACCGTAAACGGTGTGTTGTCCATCAAGCTCAAAGAGGCAAAAACGCCCAGGCACATGGTTGCCACACAAGCATAGACCGTAGCCCATTTGCGCTGAACATGCACTTCTTCAACCAGATAAGCCACCATCACTTCAAGCAGCGAAATCGTCGATGTCAATGCCGCAACAGCCAGCAAGACAAAGAAAATCAGGCAGAAAACATAACCTCCTGCCATTTGGTTGAAAATCAAAGGCAATGTGTTGAACACTAATCCCATGCCAGCCTCAGGCTGAATGCCAAACGAGAAGGCTGCCGGAAATATGACCACACCCGCCAAAACCGCGACCAAAGTGTCAGATAACGTCACCGACAAGGTCGTAGTAGTCAGATTATCATCCTTTTGGATATACGAACCGTAGGTAACCAAAGCGCCCATGCCCACACTCAGCGAGAAAAACACCTG
>JAZQPN010000105.1:0-3805 GCA_045628585.1 Bacteroidales bacterium
TGGGTCACGCAAAGGGTGACATTGCCGCTCGTTGTGACGGGTTCGATGTCGAAGTCAAGCGTGCCGGTTTCGTCAACCAGACCTGTGCCTAAAATGGTGCCTTCCATTGTGAGTGCGACATACGAACCTGGGTCGGCACTGACTTCGTAGGTGGTGGCTTCAATCGGGACAATAGCCGCATGAAACACTTGATTCTCAGTAGGTCTCACATGATAAGGCATGATGGAACCGTCGCCGAGGGTGTGGTAGCATTGCCAGTAATACAATGGCGTAGAGTCGGATGAGACCGTGGAGCCGCTGTTGACAAATGCGTAGGTTACGGCCAGATTGCCCAAAAACACCATCGACTGAATGGTGTTGTAACTGTCGTCCATCCAAACACCATCGTAAACGCCAGTGGCACTTTCGGCTTTTGTTGGCATACGGTAGAAGACATTCGTTGCGCCTACGCCAAAGTAATAGTCTTCGTACCAATAGGTTGAAGGACAGCTGCCTATGTAGGCAAAAGCGCCTTTGCGTGGAGCGCGTATCATGGCTTCGCCAAAGCAGGTTCCCGAAATGCCCCAGTCGGCGGCTAAGCAGCAGTTGCCCATGGCGAGGAAATACTTGTCGGTGTTCGTCAGGTTGTTGACGTCGCTGATTTCGAAAAGCGGATTTTCCCAATGGTCGTTGGCACCGTGGGCGGTGTAGTTGACAAAGCCGACACCAGTGTTCAGGTTGTCGTAGCAGCCGGCATAGTCGTTGAGGCTGTAATAGTCATAGACGTTTTCAAAGCCGTGTTCCTCGTTGTAATAATAGTTCACGGCATACTGGATGGTAGGTTGTCCGGCCTTCGGGTTCCATGCTTCGTCCCAGCCGGCAATGAGCATTGCATTGTTCAAATAGCTCGGGTCGGGCATGGTGTATTGTTCGTATTGCAGGCTCTTTTCCAAGAGGTTGTTGAGCTGTTCGACGGTCTCGACGGGCATACGGCTATGCAGCATGTCGGGATAATAGTCGTTATCGACGGCCTGATAATAAAGGTCTGTGACGCAATTTGTTGTGCTGCCAATGGCACTGGCCGGAACCTGGTTCTTGTCGCCGACGATGACGATGAAAGTTGGTGCGTCTTGTACATATTTCGTCAGAATGAACGACTTGATGGCCGAGGCCGAAGTGCCGATCTGGTCGGTGTAGTTTACATCCATGTAGAAACCTTTCTTGATTTTCCAATCCACCCATTCCTGAAGGGCGTTTTCAAACATGCGGTCGGCGATGACCAGCATCTTGACCGGTGCCTGCCAAAGGTCGGGATGCTGTTCGTAAATATCGTCGCGCCAGTTGAACATCTGGCGGTAAAGCGGCGCGAAATACACGCTTGCCGTCCGCGCAAATTCCTCGTAGGCAGCCGCTTGGCCGTATTCGCCGTAACTGACTTCAACCTCAATGTCGTTGAAAACCTTTATGGTATTGCTGGCAGCGTCATATTGCACCGGATTGATGACCAGCGAGCCGACCTGTATGCCGCGCATCGTGCCTTGCAGTTCGATTTCGGCCAAGGGGTGTTCGGCAAAACCGCGTTTTGCGTAGGCTTCGGCATTATAATGGAAAGGCACTACCTTTTGGTCTTTCCTGACCGAAGGCTGCTGCGGCGCAATGCTTTTGATGCCGTAATCCGAAAGATGATAAACGGTTGTATTATAATTCTTTACTTCGATGCTGACATCCTTTGCGCCGAAAGGAACGGCAACAAGTTGGTGAACCGAGGGTAGGGAAGGTTCGCCCAAATTGCCATTGTTGAAGGTGTTGCTCATGGCGATTTCCGAGAACACGCCTTTTGCGGTGTTGACGGCACGGGCTTCGATGCTGCCGAAAGAGAATGTGGCGGTGAAGTCCTGCTCGGACACGTTGTCGCATTGTTGCGCCGATTTGGCACCGTTCAGGTTGATGCGGTTTTGCGCCTGCGCGCTGAAAAACATTCCTAATGAGAGGATTAGGCTGAAAACGATTCTTGTCTTTTTCATAAAATGAATGTTAGCGGGTTATGATTGATTTTTGAGTTGACAAAGATAGGAAATATTTGGGAAAGGAACGAGATTTTTGAAATTTACATTATTTCCCCAAAAGGAAACCGCCACCCAAGCTATGCTTCAATGACGGTTTTTATCAGTAGAAACGTTGCGTGCTACGTCTCTTATCGTCGTCAATCACTCCTTCACCCACTTTCCCGTCTCAATTTCTGCCTTATCAGAAACCACCTTCCAGACATACATTCCTGATGTCCAACTTTCCGTGTTGATGGCCGTAGTTTCCCTTGCAAGTTCCTGTTTATGCACTTTTCTTCCAAACACATCATAAATTTCCACACGTGCATTTTCCAGCGCAGAACGAATCTTGAGCGTGTTGCCACCCGGATTCGGGTAAACATCCAAGGTCCTGTTGCTTATCGGTATTTCTACGCCCAATGGGTCATCGGTTACATAGCCCCAAATCATAAACTGGTAACATTCAAAATAAGAACTGTAAGATGCCATATCATTCCACTTATTCTCCTGAATTTGAATCCATCTCGCATTAGGATCTGCCTCTGAAGTGTCAACTTGGCACGCTGTTGCAGAAAAAGTTTCGGAACCTGTGGTAAGTTCCGAAAAAACTATCCAAAGATCTCGGTTGGGGTCAATTTCAACAGGTTGTTCCAGTTCAACTTCAATCATTCCATCATAATTCTGATACGATGTAATGTCAAACAATTGTTCGCTCATCAGTGTAAGAGGCATATAACTGTTGCCATAATATACACGCAGCATCAAATCCCACTCATTATAAATTGATTTTATGTAAATCGCCACTCGAGTCAAAGTGAAACCATCATAGGCCTGAAGTTTGGTTGGAGGAAACGATACAGCCCACGAAAAGGGAATTCCTACAGGAGCGTAAGCCACGCTCGTATTATATTCGTCATTGCCATAATAGAGCCAGTCTGCTTCTTCAGAGACAACAGACGGAAATTGCGATGGAATAGATTCTTGAGGCACGGTAACCATAAATGGGCAGAGGCTGCCGCCAACAGAAAGATTTTCCTGCGCAAAAGCTTTAACCCCGAAAAGCAAGGCGATGGCGAAAAGTAAAAGTGATATTTTTTTCATTGTATTCAATTATTTGATTGTCATTATTTTATTAGATTCCATTTGGTAACAATTATAGTCGCTTATGAGGACTTCTAAGGAATCGAGAAACAGGGCGTATTCTTTATCCTCGCTATTGATTGGAGTCAAAAAGCCACATTCTTGTTTGGCGCAACCTGCCATCACAAGTACTATCAGAAGCCATGTGTGCAAAATCCTTTTCATGCCACAAAGATAGGAAAAAATTTGGATATGCTTTTCTAAGACATCAGTTGCTGCAAATGAGCCATCAGCAAAAAAAATGCCGCATGATTTGAAGGTCAGTCCTACCGAACGGCTACCGAATGGCTACCGAAGGATTGAGGCCATGAAAATACGCTCGCCAGAAACATGACCAAAGCCACACCAAGTAGCCTTTTCCTTCGCGACAACTATGGAGTTCCTTCGGGGTTCGTTCGGTGATGCTTCGGTGAATGACCGAAGAAACTCCGAACAAAGTATGCGGAAACCACGAAGAAAGTGCGGCCTTGTCCACTACTTGACTAAAAGGAAAACCAACCCAAACAACCATCAAAAGCGATGATTCTTTAGGCAATCTGTAAAAAAATGTGTGTTTCTTGACAATCAATTATTTTTTGCTAAATTTGCCGCGTAAACATAAAAATTAACGTTATGATGAAAAAAATACTGATGACATGGGC
>JAZQPN010000106.1:0-3620 GCA_045628585.1 Bacteroidales bacterium
CCGTCCGCGCATCATGATTGCCAAGATGGGTCAGGATGGTCACGACCGTGGCGCTAAGGTTGTCGCTACAGGTTATGCCGACATAGGTTTCGATGTCGATATGGGACCTCTGTTCCAGACCCCAGCCGAAGCCGCTAAGCAAGCTGTCGAAAACGACGTCCACATCCTCGGCGTCAGCTCATTGGCTGCCGGTCACAAGACTTTGGTGCCTCAGGTCATCGCTGAGTTGGAAAAGCTCGGTCGTCCCGACATCATGGTCACCGTGGGTGGCGTCATCCCTGCACAGGACTATCAGTTCCTCTATGATGCAGGTGCCGTTGCCATTTTCGGACCTGGCACCGTGGTCAGCGAATCAGCCATCAAGATGCTGGATCTGCTAATTGCTGCTCGGAAATGATTAACTGATACAAAAGAGACGTGATTTATCGCGTCTATACAAAACGAATTCAGGCTGACAGGAGGTTTCCAGTCGGCCTGAATTTTTTGATGATTATTCCCAAAACAAAGTCTCTGCCACGCCGTCAGCGAAAAGCATTTGGGCATCGGTGAGATGAAGAAATTCGTTGGTTTGGGTCAGCAGACCTTGCGAAAGGGGGTTCTGCGCATGACTGAGGCAGAAATCGGAAAAACGCTTGCCCATTTCGCGCTCCATGTATTTCAGGTCGCAGCCCCACATCGTGCGTAATGAGGTCATCACATACTCGTCGTAACGCTCTTCGGGCGTGAGAAATTCCTTTTCAAAAAAAAGAGTTTTTCTACCATCAGGTTGCTGAGCTTGTCGAGGCATCTTTCTTTCTTCCTCCTTTTTCCTAACTTCTAACTCCCAATTCCTAACTCCATCATTGTATTGCGCCAAACTGCTGACATTCCATTGGCGCGAAACGCCATCGAAAGAATGTGCCGAAGGACCAAAACCTGCGTATGGCGTGCGGTTCCAATAGGAACAATTATGTTTCGAGCGGAACCCTGGTTTGGCAAAATTGGAAATCTCGTAATGCAGAAAGCCGTTTTCCTTGGCACGCTGGCAGAGGATCTCGTAATCGCGCACAATATCGTCCTCATTTACAGGCTGTAATTGTTGCGATGCAATCTGTTTGGCTAAAATTGTGTTTGGTTCAACGGTGAGGGCGTAGGCCGAAAGATGTTGGGTTTGCGTTTCGAAAAACAGGTCAAGGTTTTGGTTCCATTTTTCAGCCGTGGCAGTTGGCAGACCGTAAATCAAATCGATGGTAAGGTTGTCGAAACCAGCCTGTTTCGCCCATTTGATGCATTGCTTGGCATGGTTGGAATCGTGGCGACGGCTCAAATATTTCAAGTCGTCGTCGAAGAAACTCTGAATGCCGATGCTCAACCGGTTAATGCCCAATTTCCGCAAGCCTTGGAGATAATTCAGATTCAGCGTGTCGGGATTGGCCTCCAGAGTAATTTCAACCGCAGGATTCACCTTGTAATGAAGGAAAACACTTTCCAAAATGCCTTTAATTTCCTCGACTGAAAGAATAGAAGGCGTGCCGCCACCGAAATAAATGGTGCCGATTTCCTCGCCGTTCAGATATTCGGTGCGCAGTGCGATTTCGGCGAGCAAAGCTTCCAAAAAGGCCGATTTCTGCTTTTGCGAAGCGATGGAATAGAACCCGCAATAGGCGCATTTCGAGTTGCAGAAAGGAATATGGATATAGATGCCTGCCATGCCGCAAAGATAGAAAAAAGCCCCGCATCAGCGATGCGAGGCTTTCGTTTATTTTAAGTGTTGAAATTATTTTTCGCACTTGCCGCCGAGGCACTTGTAAGCGAGACCAGCGAGAGCAGCGCCAACGAGTGGAGCAACGATGAAGAGCCAAAGTTGTGGCAGGGCATAAGCGTTTTCTGAGAAGAAAGCAACGCCGATTGAACGGGCTGGGTTGACTGAAGTGTTGGTCAACGGGATGCTGATGAGGTGGATAAGAACGAGGGTCAGACCGATGGCGAGACCACCGAACTTACCGTTTTCGTGACGGCTGTCAGTAACACCAAGGATGACAATCAAGAAGATGAAGGTCAGGATGGCTTCTGTCAGGAAAGCGCCAAGGCAGTTGGTTTGGAGGTAACCGCCTTCAACGTCAGCTGCTGAGAAGAATTCACCGTAACCGTTGGCAGCGAATGTGCCGATGGTCATGTTAGCGGTCTTGGCAATGAGGAGCAGGATGGCACCAGCGAGGAGACCGCCAATGATTTGAGCTGCCCAGTAAGTGAGCATTTCCTTCAAGGTCATGCGGCCATTGACGAACACGCCAAAGCTGACTGCCGGATTGAGGTGTGCGCCTGAAATGTGACCGATGCCGTAAGCCATGGCTACAACGGTAAGACCGAAAGCGATAGCAACGCCAAGGAATCCAACGTGACCGAAGATTGCGGTACCGCAACCGCCGAGAACAAGAACGAATGTGCCGAGCAATTCGGCGAAGAATTTGTTACAAGTCTTCATAACTGTTTAAATTTTAATTGGTTAATTATTAAGTTGTTTTACTTTTCAATTTTCAATTCAGCGATTTCACTATTGTTGGGAAAGTGCAAATGTACGAAATAAATGCAATGCTCCAAATTTTTTAGCAAATTCTCGTTTGTTTCGGAAAAAACTTTTTCTGCTTTTTACAATATCGCCGAAACCTGGTCGATGTAATTCTTGCTGACGGGAATGTGCGCAGCCGTCGGCACATCGAGGATGGCATAGGTGAAGTCCTTGTCCTTTTGCAGCACTTTCACATGGCCTTTATTGACGAAATACGACCTGTGGCAGCGGACCAAACCATTGCGTGCGCACAAATCCTCTATCTTCTTCATCGAGTTGCGCAAAGTGTAGAATGTCATCTTTTCATCTTCCAAATAGCAGATTTTCAGATAATTCTCATCCGATTGGATGTATAAAATCACTTCGGGCGCAATCAGGATCTTCACGTTGCCTCTCTCGTCCATAAACTTGATTTTCTCGCCCAAAGTGGCATTGGCGGCATTTTGTATGCGTTCGTCTTTTTCAAGTCCTATAAAATACAGATTGATAATGATATACGGAATAATCATCAATATGGAAAGATAGAGCAACGCATAACCAAAATACCAGAAATAAGCATGCGACTGATGAAACATCAGCCAAAGGTAAAGTGCTGTAAATCCGGAAGAAAACACAATTTCCGACATGGAACAAAGGTAGCATTGTCTCCAAGTGAAATCATTTTTCCCGCACAGCACCATCATGACGATTCGCGCGACAAGCATCACCACAAGGACGATGCACATCGTCATCGTGACATGGAAAGAATATTCTGAAAACGTGATGCCTATCTCACGGAAGCCCGAAGGCCAGAACAGAAGGAGAAAACCCAACACAAAAGCCGGAATGCCAATGATATGGGCGAAAAAGCCACTCGGACGGAAAAAACTTTTCGGTACTGCGTTCATCATTACTTCGTTTTATCAAATTGCAAAACTAATAAAAATACCATTATGCCAAATGATAAGGGTTTCAAAAACGAAAAACATGAAAAGTGCAAAGCCAACGGCTATTCATTCGTTTTTCCTGTTGTTCCGATAATCCGAGTAGCATTTGAAGAAATCGTAATCCAACAAGTCGCTGATTTTGAGCA
>JAZQPN010000107.1:0-2785 GCA_045628585.1 Bacteroidales bacterium
ACGCAGAGCGGAAATCAGAGAACACGCGACGAAGTCAGAGAATACGCGAAGCGGATTCCTTATTAACTACGTCGAAATGAATATTGACTACGTCGAATCTAAAAGATTTCACCGACACGAAGTGAGGTAATCTTCGATTTCGCTAAATTCGCAAAATTCGCGGTCGAAAAAACAATCGTGGTTACAAATTGGATTGCTGTGTCCTTTCCTGCCGGACGTTGAGAAAGAACCGCTAATCGGGCGAATCAGGCGAATGTGGCCTTGCTGACGCAAGTCCTTTCCTGCCGGACACTGATAAGATGAACCGCTATGGGTCAAAAAGTATATAATTCCCAAATTTTTATCGCTTTTGTCTAAAAAAGCACCAATTCGAACTCGTTTTTTGTCACTTTTTCCTTGGGAGTAACGAAAACCATCCGTCAATTTCACCGTTTTTCATCCCTAAAAACGTCACTTTTGTCCCAAAACGCCTGTTTTTGTCACATTCAGAAACCTTCAATCACTTTGTTTGTTATGGCTGATGACCTCACCGTAATTTTGCGGCAGATTTAACCAAAAGGAAAATGAAAAACATGATTTGCACATTCGGCGACTCCATTATGAAAGGTGTCGTCTCGTCAGAAAAAGACGCGTCGGGAAGACCGCTTTACCAAGTCTCGGAACAGAGTTTCGTGAACCGTTGCGGACAGCGTTTCGGCATCAACATCAAGAACTATGCCTGCTACGGCAGCACCACGACGCAAGGCATGAAATACATCGACCGGCACGAAAAAGAAGTGACGGAAGCCGATTACATTCTGTTCGAATACGGCGGCAACGATTGCGATCACAATTGGAAAGAAGTGTCGGAAAACCCAAGCGCCCAGCATCTTCCGAAAAATTCGCTTGACGTTTTCGTGAAGCAATACCGCGATTTGATTCAGAGAATCAGGAAAATGAACGGCAATCCGGTCGTCATGTCCTTGCCTTTGATTGACCCTGACCGCTTTTTCGACCATCTTTCGGCAGGCTTGAACCGCGATAACATTCTTTCGTGGCTGGGTGGCCGCACGATACGCATCTATCAGTGGCACGAAATGTATAATGTGGAACTTTTCAAGCTGACGCGGCATTTGCGTGTGCCGATTATTGATGTCACGACTCCTTTTCTGGAAGTCCGAAATTACAGCGATTACCTTTGCGACGACGGCATCCATCCCAACGAGAAAGGCCACGCCCTGATTGCCGATGCCATTGCAAATAATGTTGGTAAGGTTTTTGCATGAAAAGCCGAAAATCTTATTTTTGCAGCCTGATTTAATACCGGATAAAAATGAAAAAAGCACTTTTCACAGTATTAGCACTCGTTTTGGCCATCTTCTCATTCGCTCAGACAAAAGGCAATAACGCAGTAGGAAACAGCATTTTAGGTGATTACGAATCCGTCAAAGGCAAAGACCATTTCAAGGTTCATATCACTCAAAACCGCGACGGTTCTTTCAAAGGCCAGATTTTCTGGATGGAAATTGACAAGGATGAAAACGGGAAAGTGTTGCTGGACGAAAAGAATCCCGACAAGAGCCTGCGCAAGCTGCCTTGCACACAAATCGTGCTGTTTGATGGCTTGACGTACAATGCCGAAAAGAAAGTCTGGGACGGAACGAAAATCTACGACCCGCAGCGTGGCATCCGCGCCAAGGTCACTTGTGAGTTCCAGCCCGATGGCAAACTGATGCTGAAAGGAAGTGTGCTTGGCATCAGCGAAAAGGCTTATTGGACTAAAATCAAATAAGTCGGGCCTTCCGTTTTTGGGGTTTCAACACTATCGCAATCAACTACATAACACTCGCTTTTTTGTGGTGGCAAGTGCGTAGTTGTCACGTTGTGCGCTGAACATCTGCCGAACACAAAAACACTCTGCCCATTTTATTCCAGGCAGACCAGCATAACAGGGCGCCCGAATCGGGCGCCTTTGTTTTGTTTTGGGGAAGGAGACGGTTTACAGCGGACTGCAATGTCTTTATTTTCATTTGCGGAATCTGCTCGATTTGCAAAACGCTTCATAACCAGTGATAAAAAACGACAACAAGCGACAACAAATGCTTTCAGTCGATTACAAACGTTTAATCAACGGCTTATTCTTGCTTGATGATGGATCTTTGCAGCGAATATAAAACATCAAAACATTATCATCATGGAAATTCCGGAATATGTCTTTGGCATTCCAACTAAAAAGACAAGAAGCAAGGAACGTGTTGCTTTGATACGCAGGTACTACACTGATTTGTGGATTAAATTGCAAAAAGAAGGGAAACGCAATAGCGTATTTAACGATTATCTGGGCGTTGAGATATATGTCGTTGAGAAAGAAAGCGATAAAAAGACGATTTACGCTGCGTCAAAAAACTGGCAGTCGACATACGCCGTAAAACATTTGGAGGAAGTGCTTCGGTACGCCACAAAGCGAGGCGATGGCCCAATCTATGATTTGCCCAAAGGGAATACCCCAAAAGCCAATGGATATAAGAACATTGTGGTTTTGCATTATCCTTTTATTGATGATGAAAATCCGTTGCTGAACTTCACAGCCAAACTTACAATTGGAGTGAAAGCCGACAACAAACACATTCAATACTGCATAAACAAGGTGGAAATGGAATAAAAAAGGCAATAATATACAATTTGACCTTTTTATGACCAAAACATACAAAACCCGCAAAACCTTTCTCTATCCACCTTTGAATCTCGCAACCGCTCGATTCAAGCCAGCCTTTCGGCTTTTTCCAAGCAACATCTTTCATTTGGG
>JAZQPN010000108.1:0-4631 GCA_045628585.1 Bacteroidales bacterium
TTTCTTGCCTTTGCGCATTATGGTTTCGGGTTCGCGATGCAATTGGATGCCGATTTCGTCACTCAGATAGCCGAATGACCACAAGTCGTGGTTGCCGATGAAAAGATGAACGGAAATTCCGTTGTCAACAAAGTCTGCCAATTTGCCTTGAAGTCTCACAAACCCCTTGGGAATCACGGTCTTGTATTCAAACCAGAAATCGAAAAGGTCGCCCATAAGGAAAAGTTCATCGCAGTCGGGCTTGATGCTGTCGAGAAACCGCAGCAGTTTCTTTTCTCTCAACTGACTGTCTTCAATTGAGGGAACTCCTAAATGGAAATCGCTGACAAAATAGATGGCCATCAGAATTGGATTTCGTCGGAACGGCGGATGAGTTCACTGATGATGGCAACGAGTTTCGGCTCGGCTTTTGCCACCGCGTTGATGACTTCTTCGTGTGTCACGACGCAATGCAGGTCCTTGCCGCCAAGGTCGGAGATGACCGAAACGCCAAACACGGGCAGATTGCATTGTTTGGCCACGATGGTTTCAGGCGTAGTCGACATGCCAACGCAATCGGCGCCAATGACTCGGTAATAATAATATTCAGAGGGCGTTTCGTACGATGGACCTGTGTCGGCAAGATATACGCCATGCTGAACTTTGATGTTCAGTTTTTCGGCAATGTCGTCGGCCAATTGCAGCAGTTTCTTGTTGTAGGCTTCGCCCATGTCAGGGAATCGTGGTCCGATGCGGTCGTCATTTGTGCCAATCAGCGGATTAGGCAGCAGATTGATGTGGTCGTTGATGAACATGATGTCGCTGACATGGAAGTCGGGATTGACGCCGCCGGAAGCATTTGATAGAATTATGAATCTGATTCCCAAATATTTGAGAACTCGAATCGGGAAAGTGACTTGTGCCGTAGTGTAGCCTTCGTAGTAATGGAAACGGCCTTGCATGGCAACCACTTTGTGACCGCCAATGCTTCCGAAAAGCAACTTGCTGTTGTGCCCTTTGACGGTCGAAACCGGAAACCCTGGAATGTCTTCGTAGGCAATTCCATGTTGAACATCAATGCCATCGGCCAAACCGCCTAATCCCGAACCTAAAACAATGCCGATTTCCGGCTTGAATCCTTGTGTGTTTTCGTTGATGAAATCAACGGTTTTGAGTATTTCTTCTAACATAAGTATCTATTTCTGAGTTAAATGCCTCTTCCTGATGAAAACGCACCTCAATAGGTAACGCAAATATCGGAAGATTATTGAATTGACAAAGATATGAATTTTTCATCAAACGCGAGGCATCTTTTTCTGTTGTGACGATAATGGCATTTTGCTTGCCGAATGTTTCGAAAGTCTTGACGATTTTCTCCACGTCGCCTGCGCTGAAATCGTGATGGTCGTTGAAAATGAGTTCCTTGACTTTTGAAAAACGATTCCTGATTTCTTCAATGAAAGGCGCTGGTTTGGCAATGCCGCAAAGGGCAAGTGCGCAACTCGCGTCATTTAAATTGATGGATTTTGCCTTTTCATTCAGCGGGACAAGCGCACCATAAGTCAAAAAGGAAGAAAAAACTTTCTGATTTTCAGTTGGTTTTAGTCTCGATTTGAGCCTCCCAAATTCATTGTCTGATAGTTTTTCTGGTGCTTTTGTAACGACAATAATATCAGCGCGTTTGGCGGCACTTTTGAAGTCGCGCAAGGTGCCTGCGGGAAGGAGAAAATCTTCCGAATAAAGGCAATTGTAGTCAGTGAGCAAAACGTTCAGTCCGGCTTGAATCTTCCGGTGTTGGAAGGCATCGTCCAACAAAATGATTTCGGGCGGATTTGCTTGATTTATAAGTCTTTGAACGCCATTGACGCGGTCTTCGTCAACGGCAACCTGAATGTCGTTGAATTTGCGGAAATACTGATACGGTTCATCGCCAATGGCTTCGTAATTTGCTGATTCATCGGCCAAAACGAATCCTTTTGTCTTTCTGCCATAGCCGCGACTGAGTGTGGCAACGTGGAATCGGCCTTTTAATAAATTAATAAGGTATTCCGTTGTTGGCGTTTTCCCAGTTCCACCGAGGCAAAGATTGCCGATGCAAATGATGGGAGAATCGAATTGCCGTGCTTTTAAAATGCCCCAATCGAATAATTTGTGCCTGATTTTCAGCACAATGTGGTAAATTAACGATATGGGAAGCAGTATTTTTCGCATATTGAATGGCAAATTTAGATAAAAACTGTAATTTTACGCCCGAAAATTTAATTTTATGACCGTAAAAGAAATATTATCCTGTCTCACGCGGGTTGCGCCTTTAAGTTGGCAGGAAAGTTATGACAATGCAGGCCTTCAGGTCGGCGACGAAAATGCCGAGGTGTCGAAGGCATTGATTGCCCTGGATGTCACCGAAGCATTGGTTGATGAGGCTATTGCCAAATCGTGTAATCTCATTGTCAGTCACCATCCTTTGATTTTCAGAGGCTTAAAACATCTGACGCCTAAAAGCCCCATCGAGCGTGCCGTGATGAAGGCGATAAAAAACGACATCGCAATTATATCCATGCATACCAATTTGGATAACAGCTATTTAGGTGTAAATCGTCGCCTGGGTGAAATGCTTGGTTTGAAAAACCTGCATATCCTGCAACCGATGAATGGCCGTTTGATGAAACTGGTCGTGTTTTGCCCTGCCGATTATGCCGAAAAAGTGCGCTCGGCCATGTTTGAGGCTGGTGCGGGTTGCATTGGCAATTACGATTCGTGCAGTTTCAATGCTGCCGGGCAAGGCAGTTTCAGGGCAGGGGAGGAGACCCATCCTTTTGTCGGCGAACAAGGGAAACTGCATCTTGAGAACGAAATCCGTATCGAAACCATTGTGCCTGACCATTTGCTGAACCATGTGGTTTCGGCCATGTTGAAGGTGCATCCTTACGAAGAGGTTGCATACGACGTCTATCAGTTGCAGAATGAATTTCCGTTGGCGGGTTCGGGCATGGTTGGCGAATTTGAGGCCGAAATGCTGGAGACCGATTTCTTGAACCTTGTCAGCGAAACCATCGGAACGCCTTGCTTGCGTCATTCCGCTTTGACGGGCAGAATGATAAAGCGTGTGGCGCTTTGTGGCGGTGCGGGTTCTTTCCTTTTGGGCGATGCCAAATCCGCACAAGCCGATGCTTTCTTGTCAGCCGACATGAAATATCACGATTTTTTCGAGCCTGATGGTGATATTTTGATGGTCGATGGCGGACATTTTGAGACCGAACAGTTTACAAAGGAATTAATTAGGGATTTAATTCAGAAAAATTTTTCTACCTTTGCAGCCGAAATCGCTGAAACAAATACGAATTCAGTTCATTATTTTGTAAAGTCTAAGTAAAATGGCAGATAACGAAGAAAAGAAAGTAGCTCAAAATCAGGCTGATGAGTCTGTTGAGGTTAGCGTTGAACAGAAACTTGTCGCATTGTATACCTTGCAGCAGGTCGATAAGAAAATTGATGAAATCAGGGCTTACAGAGGCAACCTTCCACTCGAAATACAGGATTTGGAAGACGAAATTGCCGGTCTTGAAACCCGTATTGATAACTTTAAGGAAGAGAGCAAGAAAAATCAAAAGGATGTCACTGACCATAAAATTAAGATCAAGGAAATCGAAGCTCTTGTTAAAAAGTATGAAGATCAGCAGAATAACGTCCGTAACAATCGTGAATATGATTCCTTGACCAAGGAAATCGAATTCCAAAGATTAGACATTCAGCTTTCGGAAAAGCGCATCCGTGAGGCTCAGGCAAGAGATGAAGACGTGGCTGCTAAGATTGAATTGGCCAAGACGCGTCTCGCCGAGCGTAAGACCATTCTCGCTGAGAAAAAGGCTGAGTTGAAATCGGTTACCGAAGGTACCGAAAAAGACGAAGAACTGTTGCTGCAACGTTCTGGCGAATGTGAAAAACTGGTTGAAGACCGTCTGCTTGTCGCTTACAAGCGTATCCGTAAGAATGCCCGCAACGGCCTGGCTGTCGTCGGCATTTCCCGTGATGCCTGCGGCGGTTGCTTCAACAAGATTCCTCCGCAACATCAGTTGGACATCTGCACGCACAAAAAGATTATCGTTTGCGAATATTGCGGTCGTATCCTTGTCGACAAGGGTATCATCGAACAGTATACTGAATAATATTAAATGTAATTGTCATCATTTTTGGACAAGAGGTTCCTTTTTCGGGGCCTCTTGTTTTTGTTGTTGCCGTTTGGCAATCAGAATTTCACTTTCATCGTGACGACAGCCGCATGTCGGTTAATCGTTTGGCATACTGGCTCGATGTCTTCGTAGGCATAGAGCGTATAAAACTGCTTGCCGTGGCTGAACTCGTACGCGAAATCGAACAGCACGCCTTCGTTGACTTGGATTCCCAAACCGCATGAGGCTTTTTTAAGGCTGTTGCTGGCTTCTCCAAATCCGAATGGACTGCCGTAATAGGCGCAACCGCCTCTGAAATACACGTTTTTGTATTGCCATTCAGAGCCAAGCCTTAGATTCATTGTGGTCTTGAAGGTGTCTTTAATGTCTTGGTTGGTGTATGAATAATCGTAATCGTCGCAATCGAATTTTGCCCTGCGGAAGTTCACTACGTCGGCATCTAACGAGACAAGACCGCGATGG
>JAZQPN010000109.1:0-1785 GCA_045628585.1 Bacteroidales bacterium
AGAATCATACAAATTACCATAAAGCCGCAGATTGAACATCGCATTCGGGCGGTAAGTCACATTCACCTCGCCACCGGCATTGTAGGAACGTCCCACATTGACGGGATGGTTATAACTGACAAATGTTCCGTAAAGTCCATCGTAAGCCGATTCGTTTATCGAATTGATTTCGTTTGACTTGCCTTTGTAATAACCCGACACGCCAACCGAGCCGAAATCGTCCCAATATTTCGTCCAGTTCGCCTCAAGCGAATGGGTGAAAACCGGTTCAAGAAAAGGATTGCCCGATGAAAAGCTCTCTTCGTCATACAAGTTGTGCGGCGTCAGTTGTTTGCCCGTTGGAGTCGTTACACGGCGCGTATAACTCAACTTGAAATTGTGCATCGATTGCGTGCGGTACGACAAATGCAGCGACGGCAGCCAGTTACAATAATCCCTAATCAAGTCATCATCAGGACTTTCCGGCAATTCCACCCGAACATGATTCCAAGTGAAACGCAAGCCAGGCTGAACAGTAAAATTGCCGAAACTATGCTGCAACGACAAGTAGGCACTCTGACTTGCACCGTGCGAAACATCATGATAAAAATGCCGGTAATCAGGATAATACACGCCATCGGAAAGCGTGTCCCAAGTAAACTCATGATCATCCTTGTCGAAATGCGACAAAATGCCAAAACTCAATGTTCCGTTTTTCGAATAGGGTCGGTTGTAATTGACCTGCGCCGAAATATAGGGCATTTCCCTATCGTAAAAATTCCTTGTCCGACGGTGCGAAACGGCTGGCAAAACCATGTCCTTGTCGCCAAACAAAGTGAAACCCATCGAACTGAGCTGACCATCGACCATTGCCGAAACATTGTGTCCGTTGTTGTCAAATTTATGCAGATAATAAAGGCTGCCAAAACCTGCCAAATATTTGTTGTCTTCCGACTGAAAACGCAAATCGTACTCGTAAAATCCTGGTTGATAGATATATTCATTCCTTTTGCGATGGCTTTCATTCAGCGTAGAGGAAAAGCCTGTATTAAGATTGGCCGACACACGTAATACATTCATCGAGTCGATATTGCAAGCCGCATCAAAATAGGCAAACGGGCCAAAATCCTTTGATGCCATCAACTGCGTGTTTTGCGCACGGCTTGAAAGCGAGCCGTCATCCGCATAAAGTGTCCTGTCATACACGCTTCGGGTTTCGCTCTTGCTCCAATAAGTGCTGGCGTAGGCATTAAAGGTCCATTTTTCGTTTGCCCAGACATACGAAGCCCAAGGCATCAGGTAGGGAGCCGAAGCCACATTCAGGCCAAAGCTCACGAACTCATTGCGCTTCACCTTCGCATTCAGCACGATGTTGATGACCGCATCGGCCTGCGTAGCATAACGTGCCGAAGGATTGCTGATGACCTCAATCCTGTCGATGGCATTGGCGGGCATGGTCTGAAGGTAAGTCTTCAAAGTCTCTTTGGTGAGATGCGAAGGGCTGTCGTTAATCCAAATTTCCACACTCGAAGCACCGCGCAAGGTTACATTGCCCTCCACGTCCACGTGAACGCCCTGCGCATTCTGCAAGGCATCGGAACCCGTGCCCGCCTGCACCGTGGGGTCTTCCGAAACGTTATACAAGGTCTTTTCGCCCTCGACGGAGAACAGCGGGCGCTTCTCCTCAATGGTGATTTCGGGTAAATTGATAAGGTTGAGGCTGTCCGTCGAAATGGAATCGTTAGTCACCACTTGCGCCATACCTTTCATAAAAAAGGCGGCAAAGACAGTGGTCAGGAAAAATCG
>JAZQPN010000110.1:0-5557 GCA_045628585.1 Bacteroidales bacterium
CAAATTTTCCCTTTTGTGAACTGTTTGGCTCATTCTGAGTGTTTTCCGACGAGGGGGAAGTGACTTCGGAAATAGGCATTCCACATTCGGAACAGAACTTGTCACCATCCAGAATCTGGGCACCGCAATTTTTACAATTCATAGTTTTTTCGTTTGATAATTGTCTGATAGTTTATTTCACATTTGCTGTATAGGTCAGGTTTGATGCTGTCTATAATTTTTTCGAATTTTCAATGATTAGACAAATCTCCTTGAGTTTGTCGCCGACTTTCGTCTTGTCCATGCCAAATCTAAACTGGATGAACTTGTTGAAATCTGTCGGTGACAAGCCTGCTAAAGGTCCGGAGCTTACAACCTGCACGCGGTTGAGAGACTTGAGGAATTCCACGTCTTTCATCGGCAGTTTTGTCAGGCAGCCATTCTCTACGGCCATCGGTATCAGGCACTTTTCTGATGTCTTGCTGCCCTGACGTATGCCTTCCTCCCAAAGGTGTCCATATTCATTATCACCGGCGACCTTGGCCATGTCACCGCGGTTGAGCCATTCGTCCACTTTATGTTTGAAGGCATCGGCAACGCCCATGGGGTCGGTGAATGTTTCTCTCATGCTTTCCCTGTCGAAAGCTTTTCTCAGGTCGCTTTCGCCACAGCCAATCATCTCGGGCGACCCAGTCTGCACTACAGAGTGGTCGTTCTTAGTTATCGAATATCCGGTAGTTTCTTTATAGGCACGGCTGTAACATTCTTCTGCAATGTCTTGTGGCACGTCGAAATCGACAGGCTCGCCGCCACCTGAAATGCGTTTCCCTCTGACTTTCATTGTGACATCAAGGTCGCGAGTGATCGAGGTGCCATTGTGCAGCGACTCAACATTTGAGTTGGTGGCATGGAAAGCATAGATGTCGTCGACGTCCACGTTGTAGCCTTTGCTGCGCATCTTTTCGGCGATATAAACGGCTGCTTTGTTCTGAACGGTACGGTTGATGGGCTGCTGTATGTCGTAGAAACGCGCCCGAAGATTGTTTCCCCATTTGCCATTGTATAATGACAATGCGCGTTGTGCGGCCTTGTTGCCTTGAATCTTCAGGACATATTCCTCAATGCGTTTCAGGTTTTCCTGTGTTCGGTTGGCAGCCCATTCAAGATATGCTTCCTCGTATTCCTTGACGGTGTGCATTGATTGCTGAAGCGCTTCATTATAAGCGATTTCCTCCAGTTCCTCTTCGGGAGTATATGTGGCTTTCCTGCGGAAATCAGAAATGGCGTCATCAAGATTCTTATCGGCCTTTTTGAGCATGGAGAGGGCATCATCGACTTGGGCTACAGTTTTGCTTCCGAATTTCTCAGCAGCATAGCCCTTGATGTCTTTGAAAACATCCTTGACATCCTTGCCAAGAAATCCCAGTTTTTCCTGCACCTTTCCACCGACATTGCCAATGTTCTTTTGGGTTTTGGCGAAAAGTTCAGGCGAGGTCTTTTTCGCCAGTCCGCCAACTTCATCCATAATTTTGCCAGTGACTTTCTCAAAAGCATATTCCTTGGCGACTTCTATAACGCCAACTCGAAATGCTTCCCAAGCGCCGCCCGGATCCTTTTCGCGTTCTACCACGTCAATCATCATTTTCTGGGTTTTGCATGCCGTCAATGCAGCTTCGCTCCAACCCAAAGTGATGAGGCCAAGTGCCATGCGGGTCTTCCAGCTGCCGTGTGTTGCCATCCATTCTTCAACCTGCGTGCCCGTATTGGCAAAAGCCCGCATTGTTTCGGCCAGAAATCCAATGTCTTCCATGCTTTCAGGTTCGGCATTGGCACCGATAACTTCGCCTCGGCAGAACTTGTTGTAAGTGCTGATGACTTGCTGAAGTTGAGCCGCATCGAAGCCGAACATGTGGTGGTAGCCGTCAAGCATGAGATCGATGGTCTTGATGACGGGGAAGAGGTTGTTGACAGCACCCATTTTCTTGATTGAATTCTTGATGTAATAGAGTCTGTCTTTTATGTCTTCGTCGATTTCCTGCTCTGTCTTTAGGCTTTCCATTCCGCCTTCGCGTAATGGCATGCTGGTCAGCAACACTTCCTTTTCGGCGCTGTATTCCTCTCCATCGTATTTCATGGATATCGTTAGCTTGGCGTGACGGCGCGACGGTGCATCCATAAACTGATGGGCGAAGATGCGGAGCCTGACGCTCAGGTCGTCTTCGACTTGGTCGATAATGGCATCGATGCCCAGCTTGCCGATGAACTCTTCTTCCGACATTGAGAGCGTGTTGCGGCTTTCGGCTTCGGAATAGACAAAATTTTCTGCATCATCATTCGGTACGACTGTAATCTTGAAGGCTGCGTTCGTAGCTTTATCAATGTCGGGCAACACGCGTATCACATGGTGTTTCTCTTTGTCCCATGTGAGCAATGTGAAGGTGCCGAATGTCTGTGCGGGCGTAATCTTAAATCTTGCATCCGGATTGAGGATGAGTGACCTGTTATGTTTCACTGGATCATAAGGCTCTACATAACATCCCACAAGGCCCGAACATTCGAAATACAAGCCCATCTGGAGACGGATGACAGGGAAGGTGGTCTCAATCACATGACCGTCTTTAGTAAATCCCTTCACATTGATCTCGTGATAGGTGGATTTGCCAGGTTCCATAGGCTTCTTGTTCACCTCCTTGATGACCGCAAACCACAAAATGTCGCTATCGTCAGATTTCTCAATCTCGACCGTGTAATCCTTGTCGCCAAACGAGGCTTCGCAATGGTCGATGATTTCTCCCGGAATGCCTTTGATGACAAATGGCAGACGGCTTGTTTCTTTGTAAACGGCAGGAAGGGTGAGGTTTTCCTGGAAGAAGACAATCTCAGGCGCTTCAATCTTGAAAACGACCTTGTTCCTTAGTCCGCCAGTGGGGCTGCTGTAGGTGAAATAGATGCAGCCTGAATTGGAGCCTTTTGGTATGCTGGGCACCCTGATTTTGGCACATCTGTATTTGCCTCTATTGCCAGTGGCCATCACCTCGATGTTTTCGCCTGCTTCGATTTCAATCTGATTGGTCAGGTCCTGACGGTCTATACGCGTTCCATCGGCGGTAATCTCTTCGATGCGTGCGCCAACAAACTGCGGTTCGTCGTCAATCTTGAGCGTATCGCCGAATTCCTTATAGATATACATCTTGTAGGAACTAGGTTTTTTCGCTATTTTTTCCTTCTGATTTTCCTCTTCAAACTTACCTTTTTCTTTCTTTTCTTCTTTCTTGTCTTCCTTTTGCCCGGTGGCTCCTTTCTTCTTTTTTTTGTTTTTTGTTGTTACCAAGATGGTTCCGGCTCCTATCAATAAGGCGGGAATATATACCCATGGTGGGAGTAAAGTTCCTTCATCTTCGCCTTCATCTGACGAGGCATAAGTGGTTGCCTGGTTTATTTCACCATCATCGTTGCGTTTGTAGACGTAATACTGCGAAATTTTGCAGGGCTTGTCAATCCATGAACCACCAGACTTGTATTCGGCGTAGCGCACCCAGGTGCAAAGCTTCACAACCATCACTGCGTTTTTGCCTATGAGCATCGACATGTTCCATGCTTCTTTGCCGCTGTGGAATTGGCCTTCCGAGATAGGCGAATAGATGATTTTCCCCATTGTAACCGATGGAGAGTCTTTGAGCGATTCGTCGGCGATGCATTGCCATGTGTAGTCGCTGCCGTATTTTGCGATTTCCTTTTCGGCAGATTCCACATATTTGTAAATGTCCTCATCAATTTCGTCAGGCGACGAGTTGTTTGAAATGGCTTTAACGATATAGTCGTAGTTGTATTTTCTTGATAATTCCGGCAGGATTGTGACTGTAAAATATTGGGTGAGTTGCAGATAGTCGCAGCCGCCATATTTGCTCACCAAATACCCCAAGGCGACTGAACCGGGGTTAAACGGGGTAAAACCTTTGCTGCTTGGGTCACTTTCGACGTGCGGGCTGGTTGAAAAGCGACGTTTGGCTTCGGAATACAAAATGTTATTGTATTTCAGCATGTGCCCAACAACCAATTCGTGCTCTTTCCCAATCGGTATTATTTCGCTGGGATTTTCCCAAGTGAAATTCAAAGGTATGGGCGTTTTTTTTACTTCGGTTTTCTCTCCCGGGATTTGAAAGACGATAGGCTCGCCTGATGAAGTTATTCTTTCGAGCTGTTCGCGGTATGCTTCGGTATTACTTGGGTCAACTAATTCTTCACCATTAACCATTGTCTTTCCGTTCTGATAACTCGTCTTGTCGTATTCGAACAGGGTGAAGTCGATGAAGTTTGGACCATAGTCATACAAACCGCCTTCGTTTAGGGGATACCGCTTGGAATCGGAGACGATTTCTGAATATTTAAGGGTCCAGTATCCTTTGTCTTGGGCGAAAACGGCATTGCCTTGCGTGATAGACATGCAAAACCACACAATGGCCAGCAACCCACATATAGTCTTTTTTTTCATGACATTGAATGATTTGGCAGATGCTTATTTCCTTTTGCTGTCCTCGTCTTCAACAAACTCGCCACCCCAACCGCCGGCTTCCGTTTCACCAGCCTGTGGCATTGCCGCAACTTCGTTTTCCTTGATGTCGGTTACAGTGATGGTGAAGTTCTCTCCAAGTTCCGATGTTTCGAGAACGAATTCGCCGTCTTTTTCTTTAATGGGAATAGTCCTTGGCAGGACGGACGTGCCACATTTGTTACAAAATTTTGCGTTATCAAGGAGTTTGTTACCGCAATTTCTACAGAATGCCATGATTTTAATTTTTAGATTATTCCGTGCAAAAATAAAAAAAATATGAATGAACAAATTATTTTTCTCAAATGGAATGATAAGGTGAGTGTAGAACTGAAATATTTGTATTTTTGCATGTGTAATGATTGATGGCTATTATTGAACTTAAATAAATAAAACTTAAAAATCATCGTATGAAAAGAATAAGCCTTGTAATTGCGGTCCTGACAGTCGTGACAGGCTTCCTGTCGTGTGCCAGCTGCCTGCGGAACAATCGCCCGCCGCTAGCCGAGCAGCCTTGGCCTGAACCGCATGACGGCATTTTTGTGTGCGGAAACGACACCTTGGTTTTCAATGGAGACGGAAATAGTGTATCGTGGCATTTTGCCGAAGGAATGGATGCAATTGGCTTGTGGGGCAAGGGAACTTATGTTTTCTTGTTCGATCATAAAAGCTGGCGTTATGATGCGGCAGAACGGTTTTCCATTTCAAGAGCTGACGATAATGCGGAGCAGATTTTCGGGATGGGAGTGCCAGGAAGCACCACCTCAACAGAAATTCATCTTCTCCGTTTCGACTTGGATGATTCCAAAGAAGAAGTCTTTGAAAAAGTACAATAACTACCTGCCGTTTTTGTGCTTCGGGACCGTATTGGATGCGAATGACGTTGCATCCGTTCCTGTTGCAGCTTGATTTTTATGATTCCTGATTTGTTGAAACAAACTCAGTCATGCGGTACTTAGGCGAAATCTTATCTCTGTCGGTGGCTTTGTCGTGGACGGCAACGGCTTTGTTTGCGGATGTGGCGAGCAA